>NZ_QWLE01000244.1:0-695 GCF_009917365.1 Neglectibacter sp. X4
TCACTGACAGAGATGGAAAGTTATCGGGAGCTGATTTTGGAGAATATCGAGTATGACTGCCTCAAACAGCGGTTTGGGACCTACCGGGAGGACTTGGACGAGATTGTGGAGCTGCTGGTGGAAACCGTCTGCGCGAAGCGTAAGACCACCCGGATTGCCGGGGCGGACTTCCCCCATGAGGTGGTGCGTTCCCGCTTCCTGAAGCTGGACAGCTCCCACATCGAGTTTGTCATGGACTGCCTGCAAAAGAACACCACCGAGGTACGGAACATGAAACAGTACCTCCTGACGGTGCTGTTCAATGCGCCCACCACCATGAGCAACCATTACACCTCACAGGTCAACCACGATATGTACGGCGGCTTTTGAAAGCTGGCCGTTTTTGTCTGCCCGGAACTGCCGGGAGAAAGGAATCTGTTATGAAACGACCGCTTGCGTATATCACCGCTCCCTGGAGCAAGAACCCCCATGAAAACGCGGCAAACGCCGCCAGCTACTGCCGCCAGGTGTATGACGCCGGATATTCCCCGGTCTGCCCTGTTTTGTTCCTGCCGCTGTTTTTGAAGGATGAAATCCCCCAGGAACACAAGGACGGAATCGACATCGCCAGAGATTACTTGCGCCGCTCCCATGTGCTGGTGGTCTGCGGACACTCGACCGATGAAACGGTCAAAAACGATATTGCCACCGCTGAA
>NZ_QWLE01000245.1:0-695 GCF_009917365.1 Neglectibacter sp. X4
TCACTGACAGAGATGGAAAGTTATCGGGAGCTGATTTTGGAGAATATCGAGTATGACTGCCTCAAACAGCGGTTTGGAACCTACCGGGAGGACTTGGACGAGATCGTGGAGCTTCTGGTGGAAACCGTCTGCGCGAAGCGTAAGACCACCCGGATTGCCGGGGCGGACTTCCCCCATGAGGTGGTGCGTTCCCGCTTCCTGAAGCTGGACAGCTCCCACATCGAGTTTGTCATGGACTGCCTGCAAAAGAACACCACCGAGGTACGGAACATGAAACAATACCTTTTGACGGTGTTGTTCAACGCGCCCACCACCATGAGCAACCATTACACCTCACAGGTCAACCACGATATGTACGGCGGCTTCTGAAAGCTGGCCGTTTTTGTCTGCCCGGAACTGCCGGGAGAAAGGAATCTGTTATGAAACGACCGCTTGCGTATATCACCGCTCCCTGGAGCAAGAACCCCCACGAAAACGCGGCAAGCGCCGCCAGCTACTGCCGCCAGGTGTATGACGCCGGATATTCCCCCGTCTGCCCCGTTTTGTTCCTGCCGCTGTTTTTGAAAGATGAAATCCCCCAGGAACACAAGGACGGAATCGACATCGCCAGAGATTACCTGCGCCGCTCCCATGTGCTGGTGGTCTGCGGACACTCGACCGATGAAACGGTCAAAAACGATATTGCCACCGCTGAA
>NZ_QWLE01000246.1:0-692 GCF_009917365.1 Neglectibacter sp. X4
AATTGAGAGGAAGGAATGAATATGTGTACCGTTAAGGAAATCAGAGAAGCCATCCGGGAGGACTGCCGCTCCCAGCGAAACATGAAAACCATTGAGATCGACCGGATTTTTCAAACCCTGACGTTTCCGCAGTTAGAGAGCCTGTTTGACAAACCGCCCATGCCGCCGTTTTTTCACCGGTACAGGCAGAAGTCAGCCAGCAAATGAACGCCGCAATTCTTTTTACAGGATTGTGGCTTTTTTCATGCCCTGGGAAACGAAAGGAGTGCAGAAAATGGCCGTTTTTCGCGTAGAACGCACACAGGGATACACCGTCATGAGCAACTATCATCTGCGGGACAAGAGTCTGAGCCTGAAAGCAAAGGGCCTGCTGTCCCAAATGCTCTCGCTGCCGGAGGATTGGGACTATACCCTTTCCGGTCTGGCTGTTATCAACCGGGAAAGCAAGGACGCGATCCGCTCCGCAGTTAATGAGCTGGAAAAGGCGGGGTACATCAAGCGCCGCCAGACCACCGACGCGGGCGGCAAGTTCAGCGCCAACGAGTATGTGATTTATGAGCGTCCGGTAACAGAGGAACCGCCCGCCCAACCGTTGCCCCCAAAACCGTTGCCCCCAAAACCGTTGTCGGGTTTTCCGACAACGGATAATCCGTCAACGGGAAAACCGTCAACGGAAAATCCAACGCAAATAA
>NZ_QWLE01000247.1:0-691 GCF_009917365.1 Neglectibacter sp. X4
AGGAGAACCGTTTTTTGCAGATGCAGGCCGCCCAGTACCGCATCCTGCAAAAGAGCATTGAGGACACCCGGCGCGCCCGCCATGATCTGCGCCAGCATTTCAAGGCATTGCAGGGCTGTGTGGAGAGCGGTGATATAGACAGGGTTGCGGAGTATGTGAAAGCCTATGGGGAAAGCCTGCCGCCGGATGCAGTCCGCCGGTTCTGCAAAAATTATGCGGTGGATGCCGTACTGCATTACTATGGGGAGCAGGCGGTGAGGCAGCAGACCGATATGGAGGTTTCTGTCCAGATGGAGGAAGAAACCATCATCCCACAGCCGGAGTTCTGCGCCCTTTTGGGGAACCTGCTGGAAAACGCCATTGATGCCTGCGCCGGTTCCAAAGCGCCCCGCATCATTCGCCTGCATATCCGCCAGCAGGGAAAGCAGGCCCTTTATCTGACGCTGGACAATACCAGCGACCAGCCGCCAAAGTCCGATGACGGGCGGTTCCTTTCCTCCAGTCACGATGGCTTTGGCGTTGGGACGGAATCGGTACGGGTGACTGTGGAGCGTTACAGCGGCGATACCCGCTTTGAATGGAAAGACGGGATGTTTTATGTTTCGGTCATGTTATCTGCTCAAAACAAGCCTTGACAGATACCCCAAGCCTCCGAAGTGCGTGGGTTGTCCCAGAGTGCGGGACAACGTGG
>NZ_QWLE01000248.1:0-690 GCF_009917365.1 Neglectibacter sp. X4
TACGCCCTTATGAGTATCTTCAATCCCTCCGGCAGACAGTACCTCCGCTGTACGAAACGGCTGGATAACAAAAGCTGCCCCGGCTGTGGGAAAATCATCACAGCAGAACTGGAAGCGGTTGTGTATCAGCAGATGGTGAAAAAGCTGGACAGCTACAAGACGCTGACGGGCAGGAAGAAAGCGGCAAAGGCTAATCCCAAAATCACCGCCCTGCAAGTGGAACTTGCCCATGTGGACAGCGAGATTGAAAAGCTGGTGGACAGCCTGACAGGCGCAAACAATGTGTTGCTCTCCTATGTGAACGTGAAGATAGCTGAACTGGACGGACACAAGCAGGAGCTTCTGGCGAAGATAGCTGAGTTGACGGTGAAAGCCATCAGCCCTGAACAGGTCAGCCAGATTTCCGGCTACCTCGACACATTGGACAGCGTATCCTTTAATGACAAGCGGCGGGTGGTGGATTTAATGATTACCACCGTTGCCGCCACAAGCGACAGCTTGAACATTACATGGAAAATCTGACGGGCATATCAGCGCCCGCCAGACCGTTACCTTGTGTAGTCCCTTGTAAACTGTACTTTTGTATGTGATAAACTATTTTTGGCATCCATTTGTAAGCGAAAAATAGATTCGAACCCTCGTAAAAAAGGAAAAAAGCAAGAGCGGTTCCCATAAGGAGCCACTCTTTGA
>NZ_QWLE01000249.1:0-236 GCF_009917365.1 Neglectibacter sp. X4
ATTTATGAGTTTGACAAAGAACTCCGAAAGTTAATTCTGTCTACCGTTGAGCAGATTGAAATCTTTCTCAGAACACAAATGGCTTATTATCACGTACATAAATATGGGCCCGATGGCTATATGTCCCCAAAGGTGTACAACAAAAAACACAATCACGCCCTTTTCTCTAAACATGTTACATCATGTATAAACGAAAACAGCAAGACTCTCATCGTGCAGCACCATATGCAAAAATA
>NZ_QWLE01000250.1:0-439 GCF_009917365.1 Neglectibacter sp. X4
ACTATGGGTGATTATTGAATTTTTCTCAATTGGAATGCTCTCTCACTTTTATCGGGGAATGAGTAATCCGGATAAAGCAGCACTAGCCAAGTCTCTCTATGGTGTAAATTATCAAACTATGGATAGTTGGTTGCGTTGTTTAACAGATTTAAGAAATAGATGTGCTCACTATTCAAGATTGTACTACGTAAAATTCCCTGCAATACCAAAAATGCCAAAAGGGGAGAGTTATACGCCTACTCGCAGACTTTTTGCACAATTTTATATGCTGAAATTGATGTACCCTGAAAAAGATAAGTGGAATGATGATGTTTTAAAACAATTAGATAAGCTGATGAAAAAATACAAGCCGTACATCAGCAAAAACCACCTTGATTTTCCTTACCGTTGGAAATCATTACTAACCATAAAGTAACCCTTTAGGAGGTATCCCATGCAC
>NZ_QWLE01000251.1:0-680 GCF_009917365.1 Neglectibacter sp. X4
AAAGCAGAAAGTGTCTGATAATAGGTCGCTATATTTTCAAGTTCTCTGATATTACCGGGCCAGTTGTAGTCAGTCAATTGACGCAGCTGTGCGGGAGGGATATTCTTAAAAGTCGTGCCAAGGAAATGCTGCAGCAACGGCAGAATATCTTCTTTTCTCTTTCGCAGCGGCGGTATGATGATGGGCAGCACGTTGAGTCTGTAAAATAAATCGCTTCGGAAACTTCCCTCTCTGACAGCTGCTTCCAAATCTCGATTGGTTGCAGTAATCAGGCGAATGTCGACATCAATGAGTCTGTCGCTGCCAACTCGCATAACCTGTCTTTCCTGAATGGTTCTGAGTAGTCTTGACTGCAGCTTTGGGGAAATATCCCCTATCTCATCGAGAAAAATAGTGCCGTGGTTTGCCTGTTCAAAGAGACCGATTTTCCCCTTAGCCTGTGCGCCGGTAAAAGCGCCTCCTTCGTAGCCGAACAGTTCGCTTTCCAGCAGATTGTCAGGAAGTGCTGCACAGTTTATGGCAACAAAAGGAAATTTGTTGCGGTAGGATGCGTTGTGGAGAGACTGAGCAATCAGTTCTTTTCCGGTTCCGCTTTCCCCTCGAATCAGTACAGTGTGGTCGGTCAGTGCAATCTGCTTGGCGGTCTTTATGACGTGTTTCATGCCGGGAGATTCGTGGAT
>NZ_QWLE01000252.1:0-266 GCF_009917365.1 Neglectibacter sp. X4
TTTTTCATGGTTGCATTCTCTTTGATTGTAATCTTGCTGCTATGGAAAAAGTCCTGACGCCAAAGAAGGAAAAATTAGTGTCGAAAGGCGTTACCTCTGTACGCAGCAGAGTTTCCAATCTGCGTGGACTGGTGCCTGCGCTTAGACATATCAGTGCAGATATTTTCTTTGAAGACTGGGGAAAGGAACTATCAAAAAGTTGTCAACTCATTGGGAAAATGAGCCCAGATGAAGAAGAGGAAATCGCGACTCTCATCGAGCGCAGA
>NZ_QWLE01000253.1:0-400 GCF_009917365.1 Neglectibacter sp. X4
GGAAACAGACAATGGAATTTCGGCAGGAATCCGATATGTACCATGGAGGCAAGCTGCAGATTTCCTGTAGGTACAGTGACCTTTCATGGAAATATCAAGGGTAGCGAAATCAAAAGTTGTTCTTTTAGCGGAGATTATTTGGGGCTGGAAGATTTTGGGGAAATCTCTGCGAGACTGCAGGGCGTTGAATTTTCTTACAGCGCCATAGAAAAAGCCCTGCAGGGGATAAAGCTTGAGGCATATTTTGGAACATCCAATAAAGAAGATATATTGAATTTTTTAGCAGGAAGGAGTGAGTAATCATGGCATTTATAATGAAAGATGAAGTTTTTGCAGATATGAGAGCAGTCTGTAAGAGCATGTATGAAGAGGGAAAAAATCTCAAAGCGGAAGAAGCGCT
>NZ_QWLE01000254.1:0-675 GCF_009917365.1 Neglectibacter sp. X4
CTGTTATGCCAATGCTGGTTTCGCTGGTTGGTGTTTGCGGTCTTAGAATTTTGTGGATTACGACACTGTTTCAAATGCCGCAGTTCCATACGCTGGAGATGCTTTACATCACTTATCCGGTGACTTGGGGTGTTACAGCGACAGCACATTTGATTACTTTCTTGGTACTGCGTAAAAAGCTTCGCGAGAAGGCTGTTGCGAGACGGCTGTAATGAGGCGGGCGCTGCGAATTACATATATTCAAGAAAAAGTCCTAAAATATGCACGATGTTGTGCATATTTTCTTGGGAAATTCTTAAAATATGCACAAACAAAGCTGCTTATGAAGAATTTTACTGTTCTTTCGGCAGCTTTTTCAATGGGAACAGTACCAATGTGCATATTAAAGGTGTTTTTTTAAAAAATATGCATACCGATGTGCATATAATCGACATAATTACTCAAAATATGCACATCGAAGCCTGGGTAGTCTGAAAAGCTGCCATACGGTTAAATCTAATAGGATTCAGCCGTATGGCAGCTTTCCTGTTTTTGTAAGGGGAAAATCTAACCAAAATCTAACGAAAGTGTTGGAAAATCAACGATTGACAGAGATAGAAAAAGCGAATATAATAATATTGGAAATAATGAGAAGAAAGAGTAATGAAGGAGGGGAACCTGTGAGAAAAAGGCAAA
>NZ_QWLE01000255.1:0-671 GCF_009917365.1 Neglectibacter sp. X4
ACCGGCTGAAAAAACACGATTTTTTATAATCAAAGGAGGAAGCTGTTATGACAAAAAAATGGTGGAAAGCGGCGGGGATTCGGGCCGTTAAGACTGTAGCACAGGCGGCAGTGGCGGCCATCGGCACCACCGCCATGCTCTCAGAGGTGGACTGGCTGGTGGTGGGCAGCACAGCCCTGCTCTCCGGAGTGCTGTCACTCCTGACCAGCATTGCGGGCCTGCCGGAAGTGGAGGGGTGAGTATGGCATTACCTGCACGTCATAGCTGTTTAACTGCTCCTCTTGGGCCGTTGAAACGCGGCAGTAAGCCGCCACCCGGAGCTGTCGATGTGCCTGCTTGATTTCTTCAGCGATATCGATTTTTGCAGGAATTTTCCGCACCACTTTCTTCGGCATTTCCATTGCCTGGTGCATTTTCATCATCCTTTCCGACCATCTAGTACAGCTTCTGCCGCATCCCGAAAATCCTGCTTACCGACCGCCGCTACAAGGGTGTATCTCTGGAAGCAAAAGTTTTGTACGGCCTGCTGCTTGACCGCATGGGGCTGTCTGCCCGCAACGGCTGGCTGGATGATAACGGGCGCGTGTTCCTCTGCTTCACCCAGGAGGAAGTCATGACCATGCTGGACTGCGGCAAGGACAAGGCGACGAAGCTGTTCCGCGAATTGGAGG
>NZ_QWLE01000028.1:0-42668 GCF_009917365.1 Neglectibacter sp. X4
TCAGACTGCGGAAAACCAGCAGTCAAGACCGCTTGACAGTGCCGCAGTCAAGACTGCTGAAAAACCGCAGTCTGCACGACGGAAAACCAGCGGTCAAGAGTGCGGAATTTCCGCCCCTAATAATACTGATATAAATAAAACTGAAAAAACAAAGAAAGCTATTGCATTTGCGGGGCGGCACCCGGCGGGTATCTGTATCGCCGTGGGTGCCATTTCGGCTATCAGCTTCACTCGGTCAATACGCATTTGGTTTACCTCCAAACTTGAGTATTTGCTTAATAACAGTATACCTTGAACAATTGCTAAAGTCAATAAAATTGAGCGTTTGCTAAAATTTTTCTTCCGTTTTTTGTGTAAGCATGTTATACTGTTTAGGAAGGGGGTGGTTGGATGACCACGGGCCAGCGCATTAAGGCATCACGAAAAGAAAAGGGAATAACTCAAGAGGAGTTAGGAAATATATTAGGTGTTTCTGGCTCGATGATAGCACAATATGAAACTGATAAACGCAATCCCAAAAGAGAAACTCTTGTAAAAATAGCAGATGCTCTTGGTGTATATTACCTCGATTTATATGGAGACGAAGAAACCGCGCTAGTTAAAACAGGCGTTGAGTTAGGAAAAAACGTTGCTAAAGCAGCTACCAATATATTAACACGTATGGAAGTCGTTGCTGAATTTGAAAGCCAGGGATATACTTTTGAGCCTAATGAACGTCGGTTAGTCTGTGTATTTAATAAATTGAATATGAAGGGGCAGTTTAATCTTTTGCACTTTGCAGGTGATATGGCAGACATGCCACAATTCTTGTTAGAACCGCCCTCAGAATCTTCTAACGAGGAAGGGAATAAAATTACCCCAGAAGAATAGCAAAAGCCCTCTACAGGGCCTTACAGAACCAGCAAACACTATTTGCCAAAAAGGAGGTACTATCATGGAATACACGGTAAACTTTACCTGGGACGATGAGGCAAGCGTCTGGGTTGCCACCAGCGAGGATATTCCGGGCCTTGTGCTGGAATCAGGCTCTTTTGATGCCCTGGTGGAACGGGTGCGCTTTGCCGCGCCAGAGCTGATTGCATTAAACGGGCAAGAACCGGCCCGCGCCACCTTGACCATTATGTCCAAGCGGCAGGAGAGGGTGTTGGCATAATGGCAGAGTATGAGAAAAGGGTGCGGGATATCTTGACCGAAAACGGCTGCACGTTTTGTCGCCGCGGCAAGGGAGACCATGATATTTGGTACAGCCCGTTGACGTGCCGGCACGTTACAGTCGACGGGAAAATCAAGTCTCGGCACACAGCAAATGCTGTTTTGAAACAGTGCGGGATTGACCACAAATTCTAATTTCAAGGGAGCGTGACAGCATGAATGAGGCAGTTATCTATGCCCGGTTCTCATCGGATAAACAGACAGAATCCAGCATAGAAGCCCAGGTGCGGGCCTGCCGGGAGTATGCTGCTGCCCATTCGCTCCATGTGATGGAAGTATATGCCGACGAAGCTATCAGCGGTGCCGGGGCCAAAACAGCCATCCGCAGGGCTTACCAGCGCCTTTTGAGGGATGATGATATGACAAATAGACGTAAAGCCAAGTTGTTTTTTTCGGCATCCATAGGGGATGCCGTTTTTGCTTTATTGGATAACCCCGACAAATTTGTAGTAGATGGTAATGCGCTTTTCCTTACCCTTGCGGCAGCGTCCCATACCCGGCGTTTCATAAATCGTAATCCGGTCAATCAGTTCATGAAGCATGAAGCGGTCGAGTTTTTCAAAGCTGGTGTATTTTCGGATAAGGGCTGCGAAGCGGTCAATATCGGCTTTGGTATCCCGAACCTTTTCCAGCGCCTTTTCCATCTCTGCAATGTTCGCTTTCAGTGCAGCCCGTTCCTGGTCGTAGTCTGCAATAAACATGGTAAAGATGTGGTCAGGCAGCTTGCCGCTCATGTTGTCCTCGTAGGTACGTTTCAGCTTCACATCCAGGTCAGCCAGCCGTTTCTTTGCCGATGCAAGGTCACGCTTCATCGTTGTGGCCTGCTTCTGCTGGTCGGCGCATTTCAGTTCCATCAGTTTCTGTGCTGCTTTCTCGGTGTCCTCGCTGAACAGTCTGGCATTGCGGCGGATGTCCTCAAGCACTGCCTGATGAAAGGTGTCACGGTTAATATAGTGGCTGGAACAAGCTACTGTCCCTATCGCCTGACTGCGCCCGCACATATAGTAAAAATACTTCTGCTGGCTGACACCCAACTTCATGGATGTTCCGCAGGCTTCGCAGTAAAACAGTCCTGCAAACAGCGCCGGCTCGTCTTTGGCTTTAATGGTCTTTTTCCGTGCAATCAGTCTTTTTTGTGCTTCATCAAATAATTCGCGGGATATGATCGGTTCGTGCATATCAGGAACAACTACCCAATCTTCTTTAGGGATAGGTTCCCTTTTTTTACTTCGGTAGGATGGCGTGTACTGCCGCCCCTGCACCATGCTCCCCACATAGATTTCGTTTTGAAGCATGAAATGTACATAAGTCCGTGTCCAGAAGTGGCGGCGTTCAAACTCGCCATCCCGTTCAGGATTGTGCTTGCGGAAACGTGTATATTCCTTGGGGGATAAGATACCCTCGTTGTTGACGGTATCATCAACAACACCCCCACCGTTGACGAACTGGAAGCAAAGGTAAAGGCGGGCGAGCAGATTTCCCTTGTTGACCTGGCTAACGCTGTCAAAGCCGACAAGGAGCGCGGCAAGGGAGCGAAGCCGGAAAAAAAGCCCTCTATCCGGGCGCAGCTTAGAGCCGACAAGGAAAAGGCGCAGAAGAAAAACGCAAAGCAGAAGTCACAGGACTTGGAAAGGAGCTGACCCATGCCGGAACAGAGTAAATTTGAAAACGTGAATTTGTTCGCTTCCCTTGAAGCGATTATGAAGCAGAACACAGGCTTTTACCAGAGCGACTTAGACATTGACAAAGAGATTATCGCAAAGGCGGCGGCAAGCCCCCACAGGGAGGACAAGACCCTTTTGTGGTTCTGCCGCCCGTCCGGGACGCACTGTTTCCGGGAGCGCGACGTTTTCCTCAAAGACACCGCGCCCCACAACACATGGCGTTTCTACATGGAGCAGACAAGCGACCGCGTTCTTGCCTATGCAATCGAGCTGACGGGAAAGGAGCGCGGGAAAATCAAGGGCAATCTGTACGAACTGGACTACTCTAAACATTATGAGCGCGTCAAGGAAAAGGAGCTGCCCGCCGATACGGTGAAGCTGATTTATGAGCGAGGGGAAAGGGAGATACCCGCCGGACGGTTCTTCAACGGCAACCCAGACCCGCAGCTTGGGAAGTTTGAACGCTTTGAAGCCCTACCCAACGACCCGGACGCGCTGCAATCGCTCTTACAGGAAGAACGGCGCAGCCGGGAGCAGCTTTCACCGGGGGACTTCAAGGCGCATATCACAGCCTTGCGGGACGGGCTGATTGAAACGGAAGCGCGGCGCATTGTGCGGGAAATGAAGCGGCACTATGAGCCGAACAGCCCGAACAAGACCCATTTCATGGTAGAGCTTTCCCCGGCGTTCATGCGGCTTGCAGCCACAAAGGACACTGACCGCCTTTTCTCCATGCTGCCCTATAAGACCCTTTCCTTTTCCAAAATCGAGGGCAGACATGGGACGTATGCGCTGATTGACAAGGGGGAGAACCGGGACAGGGAGATAAGGAAGCCCCGCCCCTCTATCCGGGCGCAGCTTAAAGCAGACAAGGCAAAGACCGCCCCGAAAAAGGCGGCGGCAAAAACAAAAAATCACGATATGGAGGTATGAGCATGATTAGACTGACTGTTGAAGAAACAAACCTTTTGAGCATTTACAACGAGGGCGGCAAGCGGGCTTTGATTGATTTCCTGTTTCGTGCTTCCGTCCGGCTGTCTGACCGCTACCGTCGATAGCCTGTCGATTTCGTCCTTATAGCAATCCACGACTTTCTCCACCGCCCATTTTTCCCCGGCGACGGCGGCGCGTATGGTTTCATATTCCGGCATTTTCTGGTTTTCCATGTTCAACGCTCCTCTGCTTTTTGATAGCCCTATCATAGCACAGCGGCGGGGATTTTGCTATCCTTATCCACGCTCTGTTTCTTTTTCCCGTTCCGGCTGTCTGTCTGCCTGTAAAATGCTGTCAATGTTCTGCTTGATAATATCATATTCCCGGACTTTCTTTTTCAGTTTCCCATAGTCGGCGTAAAGGGCTTCTTTCTGCGCTTGGAGGGCTTCATATTCCGATTGCAGTGCGGCAAGGTTCGGGAGCTTTGCAATGCCCGCCGCTTTGATATTCCGCATAGCTCTTTCTCTTGCTTCCCTTGCCGGGGACGACCACGGAAAGCCCGTTGTCCCGGCACAGCTTGTCGCTCATGTTCCGTATGCCGTAATAGCTCCTTTTGTTGGAATTGTATTTACGGTGGTCTACGAAGTTTACGGCGCAGAAAATAATTCCTATTCGCCCTCTTTTTCGACTTCGGAAATCTCTTTTGCCGTTGCGGTCACAATCCGTATGCCTGTATCGCTCATACCGTCAAGGAGCGCGTCAAGCTGCCGCCGCTGCGTGTTCTTCTCCGGCGGCGTTTCCAAAAGGAACTGGTCTACGGATATATTGTAGCGGAGCATAAGCTCAAAGAAAATCTGTAAACTTGGGTGCTGCCCCTTGTTCTCAATGTTCGCAAGGTAGCGCGGCGAGATAAACATTTCGTCGCTTACTTTCTTGCGGCTCTCCTTGCGCCCTGTCCGCGCCGCCTTTATCGCTGCCCCAAAAGCCTTGAAGTCGTATTTCGGTACTGGTCTTTTTGCCATTGTTATTCACCTTATTACATTTTACTGTTCACCTTTCCTTTTGGATATGTCTACATAATACCTACTATTAGCCAAAATAATTCATATAATTTAAGGGATTTACTTTTGACGAAAATATGAAAAAGGGCAAGCGTTTAATAAATCTAAACGCTCACCCTCTTTCATTTTGTCGATTAGTTATTTAGAATTTTTCTTTAAGCGAAGCAATCCATTTTTCGATAGCTCCTACAAGAACAAATTGTTGATGCAAAACAGCCATGCCTGTTTCTGGAATTTCTGGTACGTTTTCTTTTTCGCGGAGATTTTGTTCCAGATAGGATTTTAACGAAGTTACATTTTTTTCAATACTTTCAATACACAATTTTTGACTGTCCGAATTTAGGCTATCTAAATTCACAATTACAGCGTTAAAATCCAAAAAGAGATGAATGGGTTTGGTTGCAATTTCAAACATAAGTCTTTCAAATTCTTTTTCTCCCGCACTTGTCAAAGAATAAACCGCCTTTTCCGGCATTTTTCCCTCTTTGACAATATCTGCTTTAATTAATCCTTTTTCCTCTAACTGGATTGCTTTTTTATAAATAGAGGGAGTGCTGATTTTCACCCATTTAGATATGTTCCGGTATTCCACCAACTTTTGAATATCATAAGCTCCCATAGGCTCTTTCTTCAACATTCCCAGTACAATCAAATCAATCGTTGCCATGCTGCCCCGCCTTTCTTGAGTTTTTGTGCGGAAACTATCCCCACACTGTAATTTATAGTATTCGATTTTATAGTTCCTGTCAAGAAATCAAAGAAATTTTTTACGCCACCTTGACAACCGCTATAATTTATAGTAGTATTTCTATTGCGGCGGTATGTTATACTTTACACTACTGTAAACTATATTATCTATCAAGAGAAAGGAGTATTCACAATGAGTGAACGTAACAACAAAATGGAGCTTTTAGGGAGTGCGCCTATCCCCAAAGCTCTTATGGCTCTCGGCGTTCCGATTATGATTGGTATGTTGATAAATGCCCTTTATAATCTGGTGGACGCTTACTTTGTAGGAGGTTTAGGGGAAAGCCCTATGGGGGCAATCTCGATTGTATTTCCATTAGGGCAGGTAGTTGTCGAGTTAGGGTTAATGTTTGGTAACGGAGCAGCTTCCTATCTTTCAAGGCTGTTAGGACGCGGCGATAGAGAAACCGCTAAAAGAGGTAAGATAACACCCTCTGCAAAAAAGGTTACGTTATCTTACCTCAACAAAAATTCGCACCTGAGAATCCGTCGTCGATATAGGTATCGACAACCTCCCAGCCCTGTTTCTGCACATACTCGGCCAGCAATGCCCGCTGGTTCCCAATGCTCATAGATTCGTGGTCGGCCCCATCTTCGGAAGAAAGCCGGCAATAGATAGCGGCTCTGTAATTCTGTTGTTCTCTCATAAAACTGCCTCCTTATCAGTCCGAGAAACAACAGGGTTTATGCTCGTCTGTCATCTACACTATACCACATTAAAGCATTAAAGTCAAGCTGACAGCCTGCTGCTTCTGACGATACTGCACACATATTTTAACTGCTTGTGTCGTAAAGGATTTTCTTTACGGCGGCTTCGTGGATGGCTTCGCTTGCCGTCCTTCTCCGTCTGGATGCCCCGCCGCTCCATCTGACTGGCAGCAACGCCCATGTGGATGGTGGGAATTTTCTCAACGCCCTGCCGCTCGTAACTGCGGTGGTCTATCCGCTCCGGTCGGCCTGCCGCCTCCAACGCTCGGTTAGCGTAAGCGGCCCATGCCGCCCGCCACTTCTCGGCGTTCTCTCGATTGTTCCAATCGGTGGTGTCCTCCCGGTGATTCTTCCATCCACTTTTGCCGTCCGGGATACGGTTGCCCTTGCTATCCAGGTCATAAACTTTCCGGCACTTCGGCCCCCACTTACCATCAGGACGGAGGGGCCGGATCGTCAGCATGATATGAGCGTGGGGATTGCCGTCACCCTTATCATGGAGTGCAAAGTCGGCGCACATTCCAGCGTCCGCGAAATTGTCTTTGACAAACGCCCGGACAAGGGCTAACTGTTCCGCTCTGGACAACTCCACGGGAAGGGCAACTTCGATTTCACGGGCAAGCTGGGCATCGCTGGATTTCTCGATTTGCCCCACGGAGTTCCAGAGGGTGGAGCGGTCTTGAAACTCCGGCGGGGCGTGGGTAGGCAGTATGATTTCAGTATGGACAACACCGGGCTTGTGCGTGTAGTCATGGGTGCGCCCGTCCCACCCGTTTGTTAGCCGCTCACCGCTCCGGTAGGCGGCAGCAGCGACAGCCGAACGGCCCACGCTCCGCTTGATGATTTGGATGGGACAATGAAAAAAGGCGTGGACATCTGCGTGATTGATATGCCTCTTCTGGACATCCGCACCGCTAAAGACCTCATGGGCACCTTCATCGCTGACCTGGTGCTACAAATCCTCTCCTTCGTGGCCGAGAGCGAGAGGGAGAACATCCGCCAGCGGCAAGCCGAGGGCATTGCGGCGGCAAAAGCCCGGGGCGTAAAATTCGGTCGGCCAGAGCAGGAGTTGCCAGACAATTTTCACGTGCTGCTCTTAGCATGGCAGAAGAGAGAGATCAGCCTGCGGGAAGCCGCAGACGCGTGCGGCCTGCCGAAATCGACCTTTTATGACGCCGCCAAACGCACGGAATCTGCCGAAAAACCAAAAAAATGCAGTGTCCGAAAACTTGTAGGTAACCGGACAGCAATTTTTTCAAAAAACCGCTTATCTTTTCCGAAAGCACGCCGATATACTGTGTGTAAGCAAGAAAGCAACGCTAAATAAGCAGTGTCCGATAAATCACACTTGTCCGGACAAAATTGCTAGGGGAGGGCGCGGTTTATGCAGATACAAGATGTTCTGTTTGATGGGAACCCTTCCTTGCAGCCGGATGAAATGAAGGCCTGGTTAAGTGATTTAGCACAGGAAATCGTTTCGTTTATTGTGGAAAGCGACGCCGAACACAGCCACGAATTGCTGAGCGGGTTTGTAGGCGACTTATTTATGTCCGCCACCAAGCAGTCCATCAAAGAGGACAGGCGCAAAAAGCAGGCCGAGGGTATCGCGAAGGCCAAAGCTGAAGGCGTAGCCTTTGGCCGCAAACGGAACCCTTTGCCGGACAATTTCGAGGAAGCCCGGCTGCTTTGGCGCAATCACGAATTGAAATTAAAAGACGCGGCAAAGCATTGCGGCATGGCAGAAACCTCTTTTTATGATGCGGTTCGCCGCATGGAAGAGCCTGTCAAGGTGAACAGCCGCAAGCCTTTGCCGGAGAATTTTGAAGAAGCCCGGCTGCTGTGGCGCAGCCACAAACTGAAGATGAAGGATGCCGCTGAGCGCTGCGGGATGGCCCCGTCTACATTTTATGGTGCGGTTCAGCGGGTGGAAAGTGCCAATAACGATTGAAACTATAACAACGGGAGGGAACCCGGTATGCTGACTTTGAGGATCAAAGCAGGTGAATGTATTACCATCGGCGACAACATTTCTGTTCATGTATACCGCTGGCGGGGCGGCTCTGTAGAACTGGCTGTGAATGCACCCAAGGAAGTGGCGGTGCGGCGGAAGTGGGCAGAGGAAGCGCCGGAAATTTCATTGCGTGAAAAATAATTTTGGTTTCTGCCAGTCCTAGGCTGGTTGAAATATACAGTGCTGAATAAGCAAACTTGGCCAGTTTGCCTAAACGGCGCACAAACCCGGCGAAGGACGCCGGAAGGTAAAAAACGCTAAATATAATTTTGAAGGAGAAAAATTATGCGTATTCAACACAACATCCTGGCGATGAACGCTTATCGCAACTACAACACCAACACCTCCGCTTTGGCGAAGAACCTGGAAAAGCTGTCCTCTGGCTACAAGATTAACCGCGCTGGCGACGACGCTGCTGGTCTGGCTATTTCTGAGAAGATGCGCGCCCAGATCACTGGCTTGAACGCTGCCCAGAAGAACGTAAAGGACGGCATTTCTCTGGTGAAGACCGCTGAAGGCGCTATGCAGGAAATCCAGGACATGCTCAACCGCATGAAGTATCTGGCCACCCAGTCCGCTAACGGCACTTATCAGGACGAGGTTGACCGTGAGAACCTGCAGGCAGAAGTTGATAAGCTCAGCACAGAAATTGACCGTATCGCCGATTCCGCCAACTTCAACGGCATCAAGCTGTTGGACGGCTCCATGGAAGCTGGCGCAGCCGGCAAGCGCGCCACTATTGATCCGAAGGCTACTGTAAACCAGGTGGAAACCAGCACGGTTGCTTCTAGCGTGGATCCTACCTTTAGGATTTCTCTGGACGGCCTGCGCGTTGTGGCTTCCGCTTCCGGCACTGTTACCCTGAACTTTAAGATTGGAAACGCAAGCTTTACTGCACAGGCCACAAGAGTTAGGAAGGGCGAGATCCTGAAGGGAACTAACTTCAGCTTTGTTGCAGCTTCCGGTACAATTTCTGGGAAGATAACTATTGCAATATCTGCTTCTGGCGTTGTTACCTATACAGGAAGCACAGCCTCTACAGCCTTTAGCGCGGCAACAGGCGCAGCTTTGACACAGATTTTGAATTCTGACTTTACCTTTACAGTAACTGCAAGCGGAGGCGCGCTTTCCACTGTTACAGGGGCCAACAGCGTCTATAACGGCAAGGCAGAAGCTATTACCACCGGTAAAGTGAAGAACCCCGGCCAGGTGGCCCAGGCTGAGTTTGCGCTGACTGAGGATATGCTGCAGGACGGCGCTCAGATTAAAATCGGCAAGGAAACCTATACGGTAAGTTATAAGGCTTCCACTTCCAACAGCACTACTTTGGGCCTGAAGGACTTTGTGAAGGATGGCAAGCTTGACTTTGCCAACAATAAGAACGCCATTGCCGACGCCCTGACCAAGGCTGCCTCGAACAATGCTATGTTCAAGGTTTCTCATAATAGCGACGGCACCATCCGGGTTACCCAGACTGAATCTCACCATGCAGGGGCCGAGGCTGCTGGCGAAACCATGTACACAGCAGATGACGTGAAGAAGTGGATCAGCGTGTCCGGCGCTGCTGGCCGTTCTGGCGCCCTGCAGCTCCAGATTGGTGACACTGCAGATACCTACAACCAGATGATGGTTAACATTAAGGATATGCATGTGTCTTCTCTGGGCATCAACGGCTTGAACATCAGCGATGCACAGAACGCTGCCAAGGCTATCGACAAGGTTATGAACGCCATCAACACTGTGTCCTCTGTCCGCGGCGAACTGGGCGCAACCCAGAACCGTCTGGAGCACACCGCTAACAACCTGAGCGTCATGGCTGAGAACATTCAGGACGCTGAGTCCACCATCCGCGACACAGACGTTGCCGAAGAGATGATGGCTTACACCAAGAACAACATCCTCATCCAGTCCGCACAGGCTATGCTGGCTCAGGCCAATGCTGTGCCTCAGGGTGTGTTACAGCTCTTAGGCTAATAGTAGCTGTTAGCTGTAGTGGAGCCGCCTGAGTTTCCCGTAAAAAATCGGTAGATTTTTTACGGAGAGGAGCGGCCGGCCGGAAAGCGGAGCAGTGCTGGGCATAGCCCAGCACTGCGAGCCGCAAGGCCGTACCGCGACGAAGGGTGTGCTGCAGCTCCTCGGCTAATTTCGTTAGCTAAAAAGCAGGAAAATGTTGTTCTAAAAGTAAATCCCACGCACAAGGAGAGGGGGCAGGCATGTGCCTGTCCCCTTTTTGTCGGGGATCCTGAAAGGGTATCGAAGGATGAAAGCGATTGAGATAGCGCAGAGACTGGCGCAGTTAAACGAGATTGACAAGGCGGTAAAGGCATATAAGATTGCCCTCACGGAGGAGCCGGATCCTACCACGCAAATGGAGGCGGCGGCTTATATCCTGCAGTTTGGAAAGGGCGAAGACTACAAGATTTCCTATACGTTTTTCAGGGATTTATATAACCGGGGCGTTTTCCAGGAAAACATCCTGGAGATTATGGGCGAGGCCTTCTTCGAGCCAAACCTGCGGCTGATGAAGTCCAGGTATGACAGGAACTGCAAGTATTTATCCAAGTATCCCTATATTTTCCGCAGCGATTTTCCTAAATTTGAGGACTTGCCCCTGCGGTTTTACCCCTATGATGATAACAGCTATACGCCTTTTGACATGGAGGCACAACGCTTTGGGGAATATGTCAATTTCCGGGATACCGTTATCAAGCATAATTTTTTTCATGATTTAGAAAATCCCATCCTCGCAGAGGATGTTACTTCCCAATATGAATTGGAATATCTCAGGGACAACGTGCGCAAAAGCGAGGACGTGGCCCGGGAAAACCATATATATTTGTACTATAATAGCTGGCCGCTTTTCTGCTCGTATCTTACCTGTTTGAATCTAAAGCCCCTGCTGGACAGCCGGAAATTTGTGTTCCTGTTCGAAGATGAGCGGTGCAAGTATCCCATAGACTTCAAAGAAGAATTTGGCGTTGACTACAGCCAGTGTACTGTGCAGCCAGTGCGTGTAGGGGAGGTTACAAAGCTTGTCTGGCACACCCAGCTTTCCACCCACAACGGCGGCGACTTTTTCAACGAAGTTTTCGACTCCCACCCCAATCTGCTGTGCCTGCCCTCTATGATGATGTATAGCGTGGAGGAGAGCATTAAGAAGAGCAGGGAGGCTTTCGAGCGGGTTTCCAGCCTGAAACAAGCTTTAGAATGCATTGAAGGCTGGCCACCGCAGACCATAGAGGAACTGTACCGGATGCGGGACAGGACGGACAAGGACATCCTGGTGGCAATCTTCCTCAACAACGAGATGGCGACGGCAGGGCTGGACAGGGAGTCCAGAATTGTACCCGCCGTGTTTTTCCAGCCCCACTTCCACAACATTGTGTATTCGCTGAAGGTGGATGAGAAAAACCGGGCTGTTTTAAATGCGGCGAACTATGAACTGGTGAAAAAATCCCCTATATTCCAGGGCTTTAAATACATAAAAACCTTTACACCCATGCGCCGGTTTACCACCAGCCATGGGGCTACAGTGCGGTTTATGTATGCCTCTGCGTTGGCAAGCAACAAGGAGGGCAAGGAAACGAAGAGCGTGGTAAGCGATGCGATTTCCGAACGCGTTTTGAACCGCAGTTTTATGATTGACCCAGAGGACAGGCTGTACCATGACAGTGTTTTGGTGAGGCTGGAAGATGGGAAGCTGAATCCCAAGGCCACCTTCTCCGCCTTATCTGCTTTTTTGGATCTGCCATACACAGAGAGTATGACATATTGCTCAGAAAACGGAAAAGCAAGGGACTATGGAGGCGGGCTTACGGACGGGTTTGATCCAGCACCCATTTACAGAACCTACGATGAATACGTCAATGACAGCGAGCGGCAGTTTATCGAATACTTCTTGCGGGACGCCTATGAATATTATGGGTATTCCTTCCAGTACTATGATGATTCAGCGGTTGACCAGAAAAAAACGGAAGAATGGATTTCCGGTTTTGATACCATGAACCACTATATCATCGAAACCTGGAAGGAGGTATTCGGTACCATAAAACTAGCAGTAGACGGAGAGGAAAAAGATGCCCAGCGCCAACAGATGCTGGAGAGCTTTTTGGATGATATGTATAAGAACCGCGTGAGAATTGTGAAGATTCTCATGCGCGGGTTGAATTTCATAAATGAAAACGGCCAGCCGCTGCGGATGATGCCGAAGCTGGAGCTGAATCCTGCCCTGCTGGAGCAGTCTGTATACCATTGAAGGCTTGTACATTATGAAAGAAATGCGGAAACCTGAGGAGAAAAAACATGCAATCTACACTGGAGAACTATCAGAAAGTTTATGAAATGCTGGAGGATGACCAGTCAAAATTCATCTATCTGAATCGGCTGAGTTATTTAATTTCTGATAATTATAATTATATAAAAGAAATCATACCTGAACAGATGTATTCTTCCAAAACGGGGAGAAGTTCTATTTTTATAGCAGAGATATTGCGTCATATCCCTTCTGATGCGGAAATTATTTTATATGGTACAGGGCAGCATTCCAAACAGGTTTTTTCCCAATGGGATAAAGATAAACGTATTATAGGGTTTTGCAGTAATAATAAAGAAAAGCAGGAAACGGGATATTTAGGATATTCTGTTATGAGTCCTGAAGAGCTGATAGCCCAAAATAAATTTTTTGTAATTGTAACGCCTATCAAGGCTGAGCCCCAAACAGAAATTTTAGATTTTTTAGAGAGAGCACAATACCCAAAAGAGAAAATTTTTTGTGTTGCAAAGGAAGCAGAAAGTGAAGATGCGTACTTTCCGCAGGATATAGTGCAGCTTCAAGATGAAGTTTTTATTGACGCTGGCTGTTACAGGTTGGAAACATCCCTCGAACTAAAAAAGCGCTGCTTAAACGTAGAAAAGATATATGCCTTTGAACCCGATCCAGAAAATTATAAATGCTGTTTGGAAAGGAAAGAACAAGCCTGTTTGCGGGAAGCAGAAATTTTTCCATTTGGAACATGGAGTTTTAGAGACACATTATATTTTGATGCAAAAGGGAGTAGTTCATGTATCGTTGACTCCGAAACTTCTTTATCTGTTAATGTTGTGTCCATTGACGAAATAGTTTATTCTGAAGAATCTCCCAAAGTTACCTTTATCAAAATGGATATTGAGGGCGCGGAGCTGGAATCTCTGAAAGGCGCTCAAAAGGTCATCCAGCGGGACAAGCCCAAGCTGGCAATCTGTATTTATCACAAGCCGGAAGATATGGTGGAAATACCCTTATATATCAAAGAATTAGTTCCGGAATATAAACTGTATATAAGGCATCATTCTAATTTTATCTTTGGAACGGTGTTGTATGCGATACCCTGAAAACAGAAGAAGGGACACTATTTTATGAAAACACAAAAGGGAACAGTTTACTTCTTCACAGGCTTAGCAGGAGCAGGCAAAACCACCCTTGGCGGGCTATTCTACAAGCGGCAAAAGGCCCAAAGAAATGATATTGTGCTGCTGGACGGCGATCAGCTCCGGCGGCTGTCTTTTCACAAGAAAAGTGGCTATACCACAGAAGAGCGCCTGCGGGGTTCCTATTACAATTTTGAAATGTGCCATATGCTGGCGGAGCAAGGTGTGGATGTGGTGCTTTGCAGCATTTCCATGTATCATGCGGCCCGCTCCTGGGCAAAGAACCATATAGAGAATTATAAAGAAATTTATGTTAAGGCGGCTTGGGAAACCCTCTGCCAGCGGGATCAGAAAGGGCTTTACAGCTCCGGCGTTAAGAATGTTGTAGGGGTAGACATCCTCTGCGAAGAACCGGAGCATCCGGATATAATAGTTGAAAATGACGGCAGGGAGACGCCGGATCAGATTGTGGACAGGCTGGAGGCATTTTTCGGCTTGTCTCATGGGGAAAACAAATGACAAAGGTTATTACGTACGGAACATTTGACCTGCTCCATTATGGGCATGTCAACCTGCTAAAGCGCGCAAAGGCTTTAGGAGATTACCTCATTGTGGGAGTTACCAGCGAAAACTACGATCGGTATCGCGGCAAGCTGAATGTGCAGCAATCCCTTGCAGAGCGTATGCAAAACGTCCTTAACACAGGGCTGGCTGACGAGATTGTGGTAGAAGAATATGAGGGGCAGAAGATAGACGATATCACGCGGCTCCATGCGGACATTTTTGCTATTGGGTCTGACTGGGTAGGGCGGTTTGACTATTTGAAAGAATACTGCCAGGTGGTGTACCTGGAGCGAACCCGGGGCATTTCCAGCACAGAGCTGCGGGACAGGCAGCATCCCCAAATCCAATTGGGCGTGGTGGGCAGCGGGAGAATTGCGAACCGCTTTATTCCGGAGTCGAAATTTGTAAGCGGCGTTACGGTGGAAGGAGTTTACAATCCCCGCAGCGCTTCTGCGGAAGCCTTTTCCCAAAGGCACGAACTGGCTTTTTATAGTGACGATTATGACAAGTTCTTAAAGCAGGTTACGGCGGTCTACATTGCCTCCCCCCATGAAACGCATTATGGTTATGCAAAACGCGCCCTGCAGGCGGGAAAGCATGTGCTGTGCGAAAAGCCTATGGTGTTCACGAAAAATGAGGCGGAGAAGCTTTTTGAGATTGCCCGCGAGAACAACATGATTTTAATGGAGGCTATTAAGACGGCATACTGCCCGGGCTTCCGGCGGCTGGTAAGCTGCGCGAAAAGCGGTAAGATCGGGCGCATCGTCAGTGTTGACGCGGCATTTACAAAGCTGGTTCCGCCCCATGTGCGGGAGATGCAGGACAGCGAGTCAGGGGGCAGCGTCACAGAACTGGCGACGTATCCTTTGCTGGCAATTTTGCAGCTTTTGGGATCCAACTATAAACATGCGCAGTTTTACTCCTTGTTAGATCAGAAAACAGGGGTGGATGTGTTTACACAGATGCATCTGCAATACCCGGAGGCCCTGGCCACCGCAAAGGTGGGCTTGGGGGTAAAAAGCGAGGGGAGCTTGGTGATTGCGGGCACCCGGGGATACATTTATGTCCCAGCCCCCTGGTGGAAAACCGAGTATTTTGAACTGCGGTTTGAAAACCTTAACGAAGCGGAAAAGAATTTTTACAAATTCTCGGAGGAAGGGCTGCGGTACGAGCTGACAGAGTTTTTAACCCGCATAACGGAAGGCCGCATGGATGAGGGCGCCTGCAAATTGTCGGTAGATATCGCGGGGATCATGGAGGAATACCGGCAGGGCCATGTGGTAAAAATCGGGCCGTAATGGTAAAGGGGTGTTGGGCTTGCTGCCAATCAAAATAGAACTGCCGGACGGTTTTTTAGAGGAAGAGGTTCGGTGCGGATACACAGTTAGCGCTGAGATGAAAAAACTGTGGGCAGTGGAATTAGACTTGCTTGTAGAGTTTGACCGCGTGTGCAAAAAGCATGGCCTGACATATTTTGCCGATGGCGGGACGCTACTTGGCACGATCCGGCACAAGGGATTCATTCCTTGGGATGATGATGTTGACCTGGTTATGACCCGGTCGGAATATGAAAAGCTTGTTAAAATTGCTGATAAGGAATTTCAGCATCCTTATTTTTTTCAAACGACAGAGTCGGATCCAGGGCTTGTTATGGGCGGCAGTCGGCTGCGGAATTCTGATACAACGCTTATCAGCGATTTTGACAATAGGCGGCCTTATGAAAATAAAGGGATTTTTATTGACCTGTATGTTCTGGACAATGTCCCGGATGATGGCAGGAAGATCTCCGCAATCAGGAAAACCCTCAAAGTTTACTGGCGGATTTTGCGTTATGCAGCCTATTACGAGTCTTATTTTCATTCTGGCAGGAAAATGGCTTTTAAAGAGAAGCTGTTGGGCAAGTTCTCCCTGGGGTTAAAGCATCTTTGGGGCATGAAGGGGCTTTGTAGAAGATATGAAAGCTATTGTACCCAATGGAACAGTACAGATACAGATCTGATTGCCAGCTTGAAAAGCAACAGGGGCTATGTCCTTCTCCGCAAGGAGTGGTATAGCGAAACGCGCCCAGCCGCGTTTGAAGGGATAGAAATCCCCATCCCGAACGGCTATAAGGAATTCCTTACAGAAATGTATGGGGATGACTATATGGTGATGAAACGGCAGCCCTCCACACACCGCCCTCTCAAATTTAATGCAGAGGTGCCGTATCGGGAATATAAAAAGGAAACTTGAGGTGATGCGGCTATGAATATTGCCCTGGTGCTTTCAGGCGGCGTAGGGCGCCGCTTTGGGTCGGATATCCCGAAGCAATACTGCAAGTTAAGAGGGAAGCCTGTCATTGAATATGTGCTGGATGTTTGCAGGCTGTCGAAAGTGACAGATAAAATTATCATTGTGGCCAATGGGGAGTATGTGGAAAAACTGCGCCAAAAGTATGAGGTTGAAACGGTGGAAGGCGGAAATGAGCGTAACCGCTCTATCAAAAGCGGCTTTGATTATATATCCGCCCACTATGACTGCGACAAGGTCATAATTCTGGACGCAGTCCAGCCTATTGTCACAGAGGAGCAGATCTCCCGCTATTTTGAGATCCTGGATGAATATGACCATGTGGTGACCTGCCGGAAAATCACCTCCAGTTTAGGCAGGTACGACGGCACGCAGGCTTTGCGCGATGAATTTTTCCATACAAACGCCCCGGAGGGGTTTCGGTTCAAGGTGATTGCGCCCGTGTTTGACGGCGGCCATCCTTCAGGGGCGGCAGAGCACCAATTGCCGCCAGGGGCAACCAGCTTCCGGTGCTTTGACTATCCATACAACATGAAGCTGACATATCCTCTGGACATGGATGTGGCGGATGTCCTTCTTGACGAGTTCATCCTCAAACCAAAACAGGAACGGGTTTTAAAAAAAGCCAAATCCTGGCTAAGTTCTGTAGACCAGGCAGCCGCTCAACAGTGGTTCGGTGCTGTGCCGGGATATTTTGACAAGCTGCGGGAGCGGTGGGGTATTTCTTCCTATACCATAAACCCCCAGAGCTTTACCGGCATTGTATATGAATGCTGTTCAGAGGCGTTTGGCAATGTAATTGTAAAGTTCGACGCACCGTTCCTGGGGCGGTACATTGGGGAACGGTATTATTACCAGGCTGCCGGACCGGCTTTTATGGCAGAGCTGCTGGATTATGATGATGCTTTTTGCGCGCTGCTGATTCGGCAGGTCTATCCAGGCCTTCAAGTGAAATTTGACCACAGGAATGCAAAGCTTAGGGATTTTTTCAATAAGGTTGCAGACGGCTTTCTTGCAATCAATCCTGGGGATCACCCGGAACTGCCCACCGTTATGGGCATCTTTGAGAGCAATGCAGGTTTAGCCGCAGGACATTCCTTCCAGCGGGAGTTCCGGCAAAAAATGGAAGCGGTTTGCAGGGTGCTGTGGGACAAGTATTTCCGAGATTCCCCCAAAGTATTGCTGCATAAGGATTTGCAGCGGCGGAATATCCTGGATGCAGGCGGTTCGTATCGCGCGATTGATGCCCAAGGCGTAATCGGGCCTTATGAGTTTGAGTTTACCCGCACCCATGTGACAGACGGCATGGATGAAAAGCCGGATAGCTTGGAGGGGTTTATCCAGCGTTTCCGTTTCTTTAAGCCATATGGCGAACCGGAAAGGTTAAATGCCGCCTTGTTTATTGATTGGATATGCGTTTTAAACGAATGGGTAAATGCGGCTGATGATGGATATGAAACAGTTGCCTGGACAGTAGATGCGATTAAACGCATGTTTTATCCGAATGGGGAGTGGCAGAAGGAGGAATTGCCGATGCCTAATTTGATTGATGACAAACGGATATAAAATCATATAAATTTTATATATAGTGGAGTATGTAACTTCCGATGGATAATTTCCATAGTCATGTCTGTTAAAACCATTGATATTAAAAACAAAGGAAGAAAAATTAAAAATGAGAATACAGTACCTTGAGTGTGGGTTGGCGTCTCAAATGCGCCAATATGTATTTGCACGATATGCAGAAAGAAAACATCCTGGAGAGCGTTGGTTTTTCGATGACTCAGATGCTTTTGTCCGAAACGGACATAATGGATATGAACTAGAGCGAATATTTGGAATAAAGGCGCGTATGTTAAGCGACTGCTTTAATAAACAAACATGGGAGCACATCATAGTGAGGCGGCGGAATGCTTTGTTACAGCAAAAGAAAGCCGGAATTCCTTTTCAAAATAGAACTGGCATCATTTTGCCCCAGATTCTCTTGGAAAAAGGCGTTCCAATTACTTTGGTGAGAAGTTCAAAAGCGTTAGGCAACGAATTCTGGTTTGATGGAGATATAATTTATACATCGGGTTTTGACCCTGAAATTCTTGAATTGCCATATCGCAATATATATTATTATACGTATCCAGCAAAAAGAACATGGTTTGAAGAATTTAGAGAAGAAAATCTTTTAGAATTTACTTTTCCCAGACTTTTGGATGAAACGAACCAGAGATTTGCAGATATGCTTAATACGAGTTATTCTGTGGGTATCCATGTAAGAAGAGGCGATTTTCTGCTGCCAGAAATAAACCGCGCGGTTCCTAATGAGAACTATAAAATAGCCTGCCAACAGGTAATGGAGGAACATCCCAGCGCCCACTTCTTTATCTTCTCAGACGATTTGGAATGGTGCCGTGCCAACGAAAAAGAACTGGGCTTTGACCTGTCACAGAGCACGACATACGTTGCTGGCAACACGGGCAAAAACAGCTACATAGACATGCAACTCCTCAGCATGTGCAAAGGGATGATTCGTAATGCGCGAAGCGCCTTTTCACAGGTGGCAGGATGGCTGAATCCCAATCTGGAATTTGAAATAAAACTGAAAAAAGAGTGAGTAGTTATTACATGGAGGTACCTCCATGTAATCCCTTCTAAAGGAAGGGATTACAAATCAATGCTGCTATAAGGAAACAACACAGAGGTGCATAGCAATGAAAACCGCACTGATAACTGGCATCACGGGCCAGGACGGCTCTTACTTAGCAGAGTTTCTGCTGGAAAAAGGGTATAAAGTACACGGCGTTGTCCGGCGCTCGTCTGTAGCGAATACTGCCCGTATCAACCTCCTAATTGCAAAAAACGCCATAACCCTGCACGACGGTGATTTGACCGATTCTTCCTCCCTCATCCGCATTATCCATGAGGTACAACCTGACGAAATCTACAACCTAGCGGCCCAGAGCCATGTGCAGGTTTCTTTTGACGTACCGGAATATTCGGGCGACGTAGATGCCTTGGGCGTTCTGCGGATCCTGGAGGCGGTGCGGATTTTGGGCCTCACAAACAAAACGCGGGTTTACCAAGCTTCCACGTCAGAGCTTTACGGCAAGGTGGAGGAAGTGCCCCAAAAAGAGACAACCCCGTTTCACCCCTATAGCCCTTACGCTGTAGCGAAGCAGTATGGCTTCTGGATGGTCAAGGAATACCGGGAAGCTTACGGCATGTTCGCGGTAAACGGTATCCTTTTTAATCATGAATCAGAGCGCCGGGGGGAGAACTTTGTCACCCGGAAAATTACCTTGGCGGCTGGTCGGATTGCCGAGGGCTTGCAGGACTGTCTGGAGCTTGGAAATTTGGATTCCCTGCGGGACTGGGGCTATGCAAAGGATTATGTGGAATGCATGTGGCTGATGATGCAGCAGGACAAGCCGGAGGATTTTGTTATTGCAACTGGCATACAGCATACGGTGCGGGATTTCACAGAGAAAGCCTTTGCCGCCAACGGGATTACCATCCGCTGGGAGGGCGCTGGCCTTGACGAAAAAGGCTATGACGCCGGTTCAGGGAAGCTGCTGGTGAAAGTCAACCCGGCCTGGTTCAGGCCTACAGATGTGGACAACCTGCTGGGAGATCCCACCAAAGCAAAGACTGTTTTGGGCTGGGATCCGCAAAAGACCAGCTATGAAGAGTTGGTACGGATTATGGCGGAGTACGACCGGGAGCTGGCAAAACAGGAAAAAAGGGGGCGGCTTTGTGCTGGGTAAAATTGGCGTGGGATACGCTTCTGTGACGGAAATTGAGAAAAAATATGTGCTGGACACCTTGGATAACCAGCGGCTTTCCCAAGGAAAATATGTGGCTGCTTTCGAGAAAAAGTTTGCCCATATGCACGGTCACAAGTACGGCATCATGTGCAACAGCGGCACAGGGGCCCTCCATCTGGCGCTGGAGACACTGCGGGAGGTAGACGGCTGGACAGATGAAACCGAAGTGCTGGTGCCTGCCATCACCTTTATTGCCACCAGTAACGCCGTGATGCATGCGGGGATGAAGCCTGTTTTTGTGGACGTTGACCCCGTTATATATAATATGAATCCCGATGAAATCGAAAAGCATATTACGCCCCGGACTAAGTGCATTATGCCAGTCCACTGTTTTGGCATGCCCTGTGATATGAAGCGCATTGTGGCGATTGCCCGAAAGCATAACTTGCGCATTGTGGAGGATTGCGCGGAAGCCCATTTTGCCAAGGTGGATGGGCAGACGGTGGGCAGCTTTTCCGACATTATGGCTTGCAGCACCTATGTGGCCCATACCATTACCACTGGCGTGGGCGGGGTCATGTGCACCAGCGATAGCGGATTGATGGAGATCATGCGGAGCCTGGTGGCCCACGGGCGGGCCTGCACCTGCGAGAGGTGCCTTGCCAGCGATGGCGATACGGTATGCCCTAAGCGTATGCAGACAGAGATAGACCGGCGGTTTATGTTTGTGCGGCTGGGATACAGCTACCGGGTGGGAGAGATAGAAGGCGCGCTGGGGCTTGGTCAGTTGGAGCGTGTGGATGAAATCATGGGGGCGCGCCGCCGGAACGCGCAGTTTTTGATAGAAGGACTGGCGCCTTTTGAGGATAGAATCCAACTGCCGCGGCATCCGGACAATGTGGAGCACACCTATATGATGTTTCCCATCCTGCCCCGTAAGGGGAGCGGCATTAACCGGGATGATTTTGTGCGGTATCTGGAGAAGCACAATATTGAAACCCGGCCTATGCTTTGTCTGTTGAACCAGCCTGTCTATAAGGAGATTTTTGGGGATATGGAGAAGGATTATCCTGTGGCACAGTATATAAACCAAAATGGGTTTTATATCGGGTGCCATCACGGGCTGTCTGAAGATGAGCTGGGGTATGAGATTCAGGTGATAAAAGAATACCTGGAAACAATTCAATGAGCGGACGAAAAATCGTGGGAGTTAAGGATTATGCTTTCAGTGCGGGATGCTTTTTTCAATCAAATTTTTTCGCAAGTCAGCCAAGGGGAAGATATTGTTATCATCACGTCAGACTTGGGTGCACCAAGTTTAGATGATTTCCGGAAATATTACCCAGAGAGATATATCAGTGTAGGAATTGCAGAGCAAAGCTTGATCTCCGTTGCAACGGGTTTATCTCTTTCAGGGAAAAAAGTGGTTGCCTACGGTTTGAATCCGTTTCCCATCACACGGGCATACGATCAAATCCGTTCGCTGCTGGCAGAACTAAATGTTCCAATAACCCTTTGCGGCCTCAATGCAGGCTTGTGTTCTGCTGAGGCAGGTTATACCCATATGCCCATTGAAGATATGGGCATGATGCGAATGCTGTCAAATGTGCGGATGTTCAACCCCTCGGATACGTGTATAGCAGAAAAACTGGCAAAGGAAGTACCAACGTGTACTTATCCCCGATATATCCGTTTTGATAAGGGCGTCACTGAAACCTTTTATAACGAGGAAAATATTAATTTGCACACAGGCTTCACTACATATGGCCAGCCGGGGAACCTGTGTGTCGTAACCTTTGGATGTTTTATTTCTCCTATACGGAAAACAATCAGCCAACATTTTGGGATGGAAAATAAAGTTCAACTTATTGACCTGTTTGGTTTACCAGTAGATGTAGAGCAATTAGTAAAGTGTCTGCAATCCGCAAGAAAGGTTTTGACAATTGAAGAGAATGTCCTTGCAGGCGGAATCGGTTCTTACATACTCGAATTATTATCAGATTACGGGATGTCAAAACCTGTAAAGCGGTTAGGCCTCCAATTAAAAAATGGGTATTATAATGCTTTCACCAATAGAGAGTATATCAGAAAGAGCCAAGGTTTTACAGAATCTGACATAGAAAAAGTTATTCTGGAAATGGCCTGAGATTTAAGTAATTAAGGTTAATGAGGAAACCAAATGATGAAGTATGGTGTAACAAAGCTTAAGCAAAAGGCGTATCAATACCGAAAACGTTTTTTGGATATCTTTACAGAGGTGGGGTATGGGCACTTGACCTCTGCTTTTTCCTGGACTGAAATTGCTACTGTGCTCTACCATGAAATTATGCAGTTCCCTCCCTATTGGGATGAGGCAGGGGATTTTGATAAGATGGTAATCAGCAAGGGGCATAGTGTCGGAATGCTGTTCCCCATCTTTGAAGATTTAGGGTATTTCACAGAGAAGGAATTGATGGAGACGATTCGGGTTGGAGGCTCTAATCAAAAGCTCCGCAAACTATATTATCCGGGCTTTGACTTTTATGGTGGTTCTTTGGGGATAGGATTGGGTGTCGCAGCGGGATTAGCAAAAGGCGCTAAGCTGCAAAAAGCAGCATGGAAGGTATACTGCCTTGTCGGCGATGCGGAATGCTATGAAGGTTCTATCTGGGAGGCCATGAACTTTGCAGGCCATCAACAGTTAGACAATCTGATTGTAATAGTAGATAGGAATTTTCTAGGATGCTCAGACTTTACAGAACACATGTTGAAGCTGGAGCCTTTCAAGGAAAAATGGCTTAGCTGTAACTGGGATGTCTGCGAAATTGATGGGCACGATGTCAGACAGGTCTATGAGGCGCTTTCAGAGGCAGGAAAACCTGGACACAGCAAGCCACAGTGCATAATTGCCCATACAAAGAAAGGCAAAGGGTTAGAATATCTGGTAGACAGGCCACTTATGCATGGGTATATTCCGAAAGGGGAGGAGGTTAAGCGGGCGTATGAATCCCTACAGTAGAAGGGCTGAAACAGTAAAAGCGGATTCTCTACTGCTTTTAAAAGAATTTCAGAACATACTGGAATCCCTTCGTGGCGCAAAAATTTTGATAACGGGTTCTACCGGTATGATAGGTTCATATCTGGGATGGCTCCTGCTATATTTATCAGATAAGCTGGACTTACATGTGTTTTTACATGGCAGGAATACAGAAAAATTGAAGTTGTATTATCAGGATTTTTGGGAAAGCGGCAGGTGCCATATTGTAACCTTCGATTTAGCACAGAAGCATCCTAGGGGTGTATTATGCGATTATATTATCCACACGGCCAGTTTGGCTAACAATTACGCTTTCAAAATGTACCCAACAAAAGTTATGGAACCTAATATCCTGGGGACCTGGATGCTATTGGACTACTGCAAAGAATCTGGTGCAAAGCTTTTGCTATGCTCATCCAGTGCAATATATGGGGAAACGGAAAGAACCCAGAGTGTTTTATCAGAATCCGCTTATGGGATTGTCGATCCGCTGTCTAGCCGTGCATGTTATACGGAAAGCAAACGCTGCGCCGAGCAGATGTGTGCGGCTTTTACAAGAGAATATGCTGTAAAGACAAATATTGTACGGATATCTCACACATATGGCCCCACTTTTGATATAGAAAATGACGGGAGGGTTCTTCCTCGCTCCATAAAGAAAATTCTATCCAGCCAGGATATAGAGTTGTATGATGACCCGGATGCTATAGTACAGTACACATATGTGGGGGATATCTGCTCTGCTATTTTAGATGTGATGATCCAAGGGGTTTCTGGTGAAGCATATAACGTTTGTGGGGATGAGATGCTGCCTTTGCCACAGATTATAGAGTATATGCTTGATGGGACTCCAGAAAGCTTATCCAAGCTGGTGCTGGTTCCAATAGATGAGCGCTATGCCTTCAAAAAAGGCAGTGGAGTCAATATAAAAAAGCTTGATAATGGGAAACTGAAGGCTTTAGGATGGAAGAGCTTGTTTAGCGGAAAAATAGGGTTTCGGAGAACAATACAGAGTTACATTTAGGGATAAAGGCAGGGAAACGATTTGATGGACAAAAAATCCAGGGTATATATAGCCGGCCACACGGGTATGGTAGGCTCTGCCATTGTGCGTGCGTTAAAGCGGCAAGGATATGGAAATATCATCACTTGTACACACAAGGAGTTGGATTTGCGCTGCCAGGCTGATGTACAGCGCTTTTTTGCTACGGAAAGGCCGGAATACGTTTTTGCCGCTGCCGCACGGGTCGGAGGAATCAAGGCAAACAGCGAAGCGCCGGCAGATTTTTTCTATGACAACATGCAGATTGCAGACAACTTGATTATGGAGGCGCATCAGTATGGTGTAAAGAAATTCCTGTTTTTGGGCAGCACTTGTATGTATCCCCGGGACTGCGCACAGCCCATGAAGGAACAGGCGCTTTTAACGGGTCTGCCAGAGTATACCAACGAGGGCTATGCCCTGGCGAAGGCCTGCGGCAGCCGCCTGTGTGCCTACATACGCAGACAGTATGGGGACGATTTTATCAGTTCTATCCCAGCTAATGCCTACGGCCCTGGAGACTCATTTGATAAAGAGCAGGCACATGTAATCCCCGCTCTGATCCGACGGTTTCACGAGGCCAAAGTGCAGGGCATACCGAATGTGGTTTGTTGGGGAGACGGAAGCCCATTGCGGGAATTCCTGTATGTTGATGATTTGGCAGATTCCTGTATTTATCTGATGAACCATTACAGTGGCGAAGCCCCTGTCAACATTGGGACAGGGAAGGAGATCAGCATTCGGGATTTGACCGAATTGACAGCAAAAGTTATAGGGTATACCGGCACAATTTCCTGGGATACTACAAGGCCTAACGGCGCACCCCGGCGGCTACTGGACATTTCCAAAACCGCCGCCCTGGGCTGGACATATAAAACCGAGTTGGAAGAGGGGATCCGCCTGACTTATGAGGATTTTCTTCACAATCCTGTGCGGGCTGAAAGGTAAAATATATGAATGTTATTCTGTTGTCCGGCGGTTCAGGTAAGCGGCTGTGGCCCTTGTCTAACGAAGTGCGCTCCAAGCAGTTTATCAAGCTTTTTAAAACACAAGACGGCAGGCAGGAGTCCATGGTGCAGCGGGTATACAGGCAAATCCGCCAGGCTGATCCGGATGCAAAAATCATCATCGCCACATCAAAAGCCCAAGTGTCGGCCATCCGCAATCAGTTGGAGAAAAATGTATCCATTTCTGTGGAACCCCGCCGGCGGGATACGTTTCCTGCTATTGCGCTGGCCTGCGCATACCTGTATGATGTCCAGGGCGTATCGCCAGAAGAGCCTGTGGTGGTGTGTCCGGTGGATCCCTATGTGGACGGCTCATACTTTCATTCGTTGAAAAGGCTGAGTGAACTTGCTATAACCGGAGACGCAAATCTGGTTTTGATGGGCATGCAGCCCACCTATCCCAGCGAAAAATATGGGTATATTCTGCCGGAAGGCGCTGCGGAGGTCAGCAAGGTGCTGGCTTTTAAAGAAAAGCCAGATGTTGCAACCGCGCAGGATTATATAGAAAAGGGTGGCCTGTGGAATGGCGGCGTGTTCGCCTTCAGGCTGCAATATGTCCTGGATAAGGCCCATGAATCGGTAAATTTCACAGACTATCAGGATTTGTACACAAAGTATCAGCAGCTTCCTAGGATCAGCTTTGATTATGCTGTCGTGGAACAGGAGCCGGACATCCAGGTTTTGCGGTTTGCAGGCGAGTGGAAAGATATTGGCACCTGGAATACCATTACAGAGGCCATGGATGGACACAGCCTGGGAGAAGCAGTGTTGCACGAAAGCTGTGAAAATGTACATATCCTCAACGAATTGAATGTGCCTGTCCTGGCATTGGGCCTGCATGATGTGATTATTTCTGCCAGTCCCCAAGGGATTTTGGTTTCCGATAAAGGGCAGTCCAGCCACATAAAGCCGCTGGTAGACAGCCTGGAACAGCAGGTAATGTATGCGGAAAAGTCCTGGGGAAGCTACCAGGTTCTGGACGTGGAGGACAGCAGCCTGACTATCAAAGTGACGCTGAAGCCAGGGCACAGCATGAATTACCACAGCCACCAGTTCCGGGACGAGGCGTGGGTGGTAATTGCCGGTGAAGGCCGAGTGATCCTGGACGGCAAAGAGAAGCTTGTGCAGGCTGGCGACATTGTTTCCATGAAAGCCAGGTGCCCCCATACTGTTCTAGCTTTATCCGAACTGAAAATGGTTGAGGTGCAGTTTGGAAAGGAGATCAGTGGGGAGGATAAGACTGTTTTAAATTGAATGGTATATATGCATATGTTCTGGGGGATTGTTAAATGAAAAGAATTATCTTGTATGGATGTGGTACAGCAAGTGTTGAGATGCGCCGGAATGTTGAGTTTTTTATGGATAAAAGCTATGAAATCATTGGCTGTATTGATGGAAAATATAATTATGATGCTTTAGATAACAAACCTTTTTTTGAATTTGAAGAATTACAAAATATTGACTTTGATTTTATATTATTATGCTCAAAAAAGGAATCAACTTTAGCAAGTATGCTTAAAAGAATCCAGGAAAGCAGCATAGATGCAAAGAAGGTTCTAACTCCACTTCTTTTTATGGAAAAAAGTAAGGAAAGAGCACATATAGATTTAATTAATATCGTAAATAATTATTATTCAAGAGAGCCAAATTTAATTTTTGGAATGTCGTATTCTTATACTGACTTGATATTAAAAGGCTTAAAAATTCCATTTTTTAGGTGCTGCTGTCCTGGCATGGATTTATACTATAGTTTAGAAGTATACAAATATATGCATAATTGCAAAAAGATTAGTAAGAAAATAGATATAGTGTGGCTTATGTTTGCTTATGATCATTTCCACTATGATATGTCTCGTTCGCTTACTCAATACAAATCAGGAAATATTTTTTCTTTATGGCGCCTGGATGACTGGCATAATGCAGAGTTCTGTGCTGATGCGTGGGAATATATTGAAAATTATCGTTTGTTTGGTAAACGTATAACTGAGTTTTACCACTTTGGGCAATTTGACCATCAAAATAAAAGCCAGCACTATTCTATACCGGATGGTGAAAGTGTTCTGCCATCTATATGGTTTCGGAAACATGAAGAAACTGTTGTAGAAAATATAGACATATTCAAAAAGTTTATTAATCTGATAAGGGAAGATGGAGCAAACCCTGTTGTGATAATTCCTCCTTATTACTTACATGGGATAGATAAACAGTCAAAAGAAGCCTTTGAGGAAAAACGCAAGGAGTTTTATCAGATACTAAATGACATAGAAGCGGAAACCGGAAGAATTTCACTTTTTGACTACTCGGACTTATTTGAACATCGGAAAGAATGTTTTACGGATTTGATACATCTGAATTCACTGGGGGCAAAACTTTTCACAGAAATAATAAATAGAGAAGTTATATTAAGATGACATCATGATGATACCTGATTGTCATCAGTTAAAACAAAGTTAACGTTATTTTTTTGAGTGCGTTGATATACTTAGAAGGCGAGGGCAGGCGCCCCTGCCAATACGAATAGAATTGTGAAGGATGGCTTTTGGGATTGGGATGATGTGGATAGGATGGAGTATATGTTGCAGATGATTTTGGAGGCTGTCAATTTGTACCGATTGACTCGCGCTGACAGCCTCTCAGTTTTTGTGCCACCTTTTGACCCGGAACCAGAAAAACCTGGTGAACTGATAGAACCAAACCTCTGGGCTTTAGCGGAAAAGCTGAGTAAAAAAATTTCAAAAATCCCTTGCAATTTTCTTTTCCCTGTGCTATAATAATTAAGCACTCAAAAAGAGACAAGGAAATTATATTTCGCGGGGTGGAGCAGTTCGGTAGCTCGTCGGGCTCATAACCCGAAGGTCGTAGGTTCAAATCCTGCCCCCGCAACCACATATATAGCCCAGAACCAAGCGTTCTGGGCTATATTTTGTGTTTCTAGCGGCTCTGCATATGAGATTTGACCCCAATTTGACCCCAACGTTGTCAACTCATTTCCAACAGGGGATATACTTTAGACAGGAATTTGCAGCAGAAGCTGGCCTGCATCCAGCATGATTTGATTGGCTGGCGTAGGTTCGGGAGGGCAAATGCTGACTAAAAGCTCTTCTTGCAGATGCTCCTTCATATACTGCAAGCCTTGGTAGAGGTCTGGACCAGAGAAATTGACTTCTGGAAAGTTGGGAGCGGAAAAGCCGTATTCGCCGTTTACCAATGGGGTAGCAATGACAGGATAAGAAATTTCCTGCTGGGGTACTTGTCCCATGTCGAACAGTTCACCCATCAGAGCCATGCTCTCTACCTTGTGGTTGTTAAGCACATGGGTGTAGGTATCCATGGTGAAAGACACAGAAGCGTGGCCTAGGATAACCGAAAGCGTTTTGGCATCCATACCTTGTTCCATGGCACGAGATGCGAACGTATGTCTGAGTGCATGAAAAGTAAAATGCCGCAATCCAGCTATACTCAGCATCTGGTTGTACTGGTCTTTGAAGGTGCGTGGCTCCATGTACCCACCCAGTGGGTTTGTCACAATGAAGCCGCTGTTTTGATAAAGCTCCCCTGCCGCTTGCTGGTCGCTTTGCTGCACAGCTTTCCAGTTTAACAAATCCTGCATCACAGCAGGGAGCAGAGGAATAGAGCGTATCGAGTTCTGCGACTTCGGCGCTTGTATGACGATTTCCGTCTTGCTCTCACCAGGAGCAAGCGGACGTTCTTTTTTCGTCAAACGGTTCAACGTGCGGCGAATGTGCATCAATCCAGACTGCACATCTATATCCTCCCAGCGCAGCCCCAGTAGCTCTCCCATGCGAACCCCGGTAAAGAGCACCAGCCGCACAAACACCCCGTAGCGGTGCTGATAGGTAGCTTTCAGGAGGCTTGCCTGCTCATCCCTTGTGAGTATCTCGATTTGCGGCTTGCTGCCTTGAGGCAGGTTGATAGCCGAAGCAGGATTGCTGGGAATGTACCCTTCTGATACAGCATAAGACAGCGCTTTGTGCAGGAACAGGTTCATGTTCACAAGGGTTTTGGGAGCAAGACCTTCTGTTTCTGCCTTGTAATTGTAAAACTGCTGTAGCAGGCGAGGCGTTAAGTCTTTCAGCCTTACAGACCCCAGGGTAGGCTTATAATGGATACGGATATACCCCTCATAGCTGACATAGGTTGACTGCTTGAGGGAGTTTTTCATGTAGACCTCCAAGCACATATCCAGCCATTCCTCCAGGGTAATGTTGCTGAAATTCCGAGGAGCTGTCTCGCAGAGATAAGACATTTCGTGCAGCAGTTTGACCGCTTCTGCTCTTGTAGGCGCGTACCGTGAAACCCGTTTGGGCTTCCCAGTAGCAAAATCTAAGCCGATGGTTACGCGGGCTTCCCAGCGGCCATCGGCTCTTTGGCGTATGCTTCCTTCGTTGTTAGCTCTTATCTTTGACATGATACTCAAACCTTTCCTATGTAGTAGTAAGAACCGTGCTTGCTGTCTCATAGTGATAATATGTAATTGACAGTAGCGGGTTGAGCGGTTCTTTACTTTATAGGTTCGAATGAGTTTATCTTTTTACAATCAAAGTCCCAAAAGGAAAGAGGCTGTCGATGGCGACAACCTCTTTTTTGCAGTCGTTTTAACTGATTTTTTCTACATACCAACACGTTTCTCGCACACCCTTTGAGACTGTACGCGATTTGGAGGAAACTTCAAAGGGGAGGCAGAGAGCTGTTAATGCTTTATTCAGTAGCTTTTTCCCAGGTGCTCTTTTTGGTTTACCGAATCTGTCACCGTATCGTTTTAGGCTTGCAGGCAGCTCAGGAAGGGATAAAAGGAGGGTGAAGCATTCATAAGCGAATTCGTCTTGCGCATCTTTCCTTATCCAGATTCTTTCTTTCGAGGAAGCACCTGCTGTATAATACCTATTGAAAAAATCAGCTATAGCCTTTTGAGCCTTTCCATAATGCAGCCATCTGTGTTCATCGTACTCTTTGCCGAGCCAAGAAAGCTGCCGCTTTAGGTAAAAATAAGGGTCGGAGGAGTTGTCATGGAACTCATTTAAAGCTTCTATGTATCCAGATAGGTCAAATAAGGTTGATAAGAAAGCGGTTTTGCTAATTTGATAGTCATGCATGAATGTCTTTTTAGGCCTATATGTTCCAGTCCAATAAGGATAAATCAATCTTTTTCCCGCATCTGAGTGAAAAACATTTTCGGCCAGGTCCAATTCTACCTTTGATAAGGTGTACTTAGCCTTTAAATCCCATGTGTCTGTTAACTCGCCAGTAAAATCTTCAACCAACCCCAAACGGCAAAGGTTTTTCATTTGCCTTTCTAGCTGATGGCGGATACCATGTATGCGGCGCTCTGTTTCCAGCATAATGTACAAATTTACCTGTTCATCTTTGTCCAATCGCTTTCGACCGAGCATCTGTAGGAAATTCACCTTATTGCTGTGTGCGATTACGATGTGTTTGACAGCGGGGTCATGGATGCTTACCCCGCAGTCCATGATGGATGTGGAGATGAGAACACGGCAGCCAAATTTCTGCTTTTCAACTACATTTTTGAATTCCTTTTTTGGTCTGCCTGTTTTTCCTATCGTGTCTCTGCTGAGGAAAGCAGAATCTATTTCCCGCTCCTCCATATATGCGTCCAGTTTATACCCTGCGTTTTCATCGTCTGTAAAAACCAGCCACTTTTCATCAGCAGGATGAGCCTGGATTTCTTTTGATATTTCCTTCATTTCACGATAATAAAACACGTTTAGTTGTTTATAACAGCTCTGTATTGCGGGGGCAGGAAGTGTTTTATAAGCGTTTTTACCCTGGTTAATGTGGTATTTTACGGCATCAAATGTTTCGGGAAAAATTTTAATCTCTTGGCATTTTTTATTAATATACTGTGTAGTATAGTTTTCAACTAGCTTAACACAACTTCTGCTCTCCGAGCCTTGATGTGTAATATCTGCGTAAAGTTTTAAACCTGTTTTGTCATCTGTTAATTCTTTCCGCTTTTCTGCCTGTTTTCTATATTGCGATAAGATGAGTTTAAAATGATATTGATAATTAAATGATTTTAGATTTAGCTTGCTGAAAGCCAGAAACCACTCCAAAGGCTCTGGTGTAGCGCTCATAAAAACATTTATCTCTTTTGTAGGTATTTTTTCCATCCAGTAATTCGTACCGGGGTTGAATTGAGCGTCATTTAGAAAATAATGGGCTTCGTCGTAGACATAGTACATGATATCTTCTTCGAACAAGTGAAACTGTTCCTTTTCTTTATTGATGTTTGGAAACTGATAATTTTTCTCACAATGCTGATACGTAATGATGTGGATGGCTCGAAGCTGTTCGGCTGTGAGTTCTTCTGTCTCCCCGAAAAATTCTGAAAGCTTTCTGCGAGAATCGACTATGACCTGTTCATTCAGAATTTTGCGGTTGCAGAGATAAAGGATATGTTTACCTGCTCTTATTGCGCGAGGGAGAAGCGCTGAGAGAATAAAAGTGGTCTTTCCGCTGCCAGTGGGGGAGTTTATAACGACAGTATCCCCCGGTTTCCAGGAATCAACTTCTTCTTTGCTTATGGCTTCTGTAAGGTACTGCATAGACAATCAAACCTCAAAATTGCAAAAATTTTGTCGTTTTCTTATATAATAACATACAAAATTTTGAAATGCAAGTGATGAGTGAGATTTTGAATAAGGGACAACAGACGTTTGATGAAAGAGGATGGTTCTATCGGAGTAAGCCTTGTTGTTAGCGGATAAGTCGCAATCTTAAAAACGATGGTAAAGTTTTAAAACGAACATAACATCTCAGTAGGGACCTGGCAGGGATGTTAATATTCGCAAAGAGTTGAGAATATTTCTTCCCTGGCTTTGGGGGTTGGGGGGTATTTAATTATCCTATTCAAGTTAAATTAAAAGACTATATTCAATAGCTATTGATTTTATACGCACTATACTTATATGTAATTTTATATTTATATATATACTATAGAGTAAAAATAAATTTAAAGGAGGCATACAAAATGCCAGTTATGAAAGTTGCAAACAAAAAAGGAACTCATCAGAACGAGAATGCAAGAAGTTTACTGTACGATTACATCATGCAGCCAAACAAAATCCCACACCAGCTTGTGGGAAGAGAAAGCGTGGGAGCTAATGTTGTTGAGGAAATGAACCAGACAGCACAGCAGTTTAACAAGGATAGCCGAATTCGGGTTCGACATTTTATGGTATCTTACACACCTTTTGACACCACTGACCCAACAGTAGTTGACGCTATAGCGCGAGAGGTTGCAGCTTACTTAGGCCAAAGGTATCAAGTAGTTTATGCTGTACACGAGGATACAAAGAACCTGCATTTCCACATCATGTTTAACGCTGTCAGCTATGTAGATGGCTATAAGTACCATGGTGACAAAGCGGAGCACTTTCAACTGCTGAACGCTATCAACGCCGCTAACCACCGATACGGCATCTATAGTATAAAGTACGTCTCAACTTTGTCTGACGAAGATATCCAGTGAGAGAACCCCCGATGGCCTAAAACCATCGGGGGTTTGCTGTTAATGCAGGTGGTTCTGCCACTGGCTGATGTAGTGGATAACTGCATCCTTCGGTATTTTCCAATTCTTACCGATACGGAATGCGGGTATCTCGCCTTGTTTCAGCAGCTCATAAGCGGAACCGCGTCCTACATTCAGAATCTCCCGAAGCTCTTGCACGGTTAATAAGGCATCATATTCTTCTAACATAGCTGCTCAGTCTCCTTTTGTCTTTTTTTATTATTCTGTTCGTTTGTTTATTATGAAAAAATGCAGATAGAAAAGCTGCTTTTTTCGAGATGTAAAAAGATAATATGAACTAACATAAAAATAAGAATTATAGGAAAGGAGGTGCGAATCGTGAAAGAACATCGAAATGAGATAATCCGTATGCGCGAAAGCACAGCAGACCGCAACAAGGATTATTGGTCAAAAGAAGAGCGAGAGCAGCTTGCAGATATGTTCAAGCTCGGGGATGGTATTTCGGAGATGGCTTTGCATTTCGGCAGAAGTGAAATGGCTATTTTTAACCAGCTAAACTCTATGCGGCTTTTTAAGCAAGGCCGAGGCCATTATGCCAAGAAACCCAAGTGCAAGTGTCCTAAATGTGCTTTCTTTGGGAACTGCAAAGACAGCAGTTGCGAGCAGTATGACAGCTAAAAAAGAAAGGGGTTGGGGTTCCAACCCCCTTCACTCTTGGGTTATAACGCTTTTACCTTCCTGTAGAATGTGCTGGGTTTCATGCCTAACCTGCTCATAGCTTCTTTGGCAGTAAACCTCCCTTCTCGCCACTGACACACAACCTTGTCAAAATCTGGATGCACGATAGGCTTTCGGCCTTTGTAGATGCCAGCAGCCTTTGCTACTGCTATCCCTTCTTTTTGGCGCTGTAGGATGTATTCGCGCTCCAATTCGGCAACCGCTCCAAATACAGTAAGCATAAACTTACCTGTTGGTGTGCTGGTGTCGATAGCTTCTTTCTTGGAGACAAACTCTACGTGTTTTGCGGTGAGCTGTTCTACCAAGTCAAGCAAATCACGGGTATTCCTGGCAAAACGGCTGATGGATTCAACTATCACCATATCACCCTCACGCACAAAGTGCATCATACGCTGTAGCTCTGGTCTGTCTGTATTCTTGCCGCTCATGCGGTCGATGTAGACTTGCTCCACTTGCAGCTCTTGCATGAGCACTTCTTGGCGTGCTGTGTTTTGGTCTGTGGTGCTGATGCGGATGTAGCCGACTTTCAAAGGTATCTCTCCTCTCTTTCCCAATAGGGTCTCTACGGAAATTGGCATATGCCAAAAGCCGGAAATCAACCCTACTGGGATATGATTTTGATATGCTGTTAGAGTGTACCCTATTGGCACAAGCAAGAAGCCTGACCTCATGAACAAGGCCAGGCTTCTTTGTTTTCTACTTCTTCCTGTTCCGCAGAGGATTCCTCACACCTCTGCTTACAAGGTAGACAGAAGCAGCCAAAATAGCACCTTCTGCAAAGCTGGCCAGGGCTGTACCTAAAGCTGCAAAACTGATAACCATACCCTTACACCCCCTTCCTTGCTTCGCTATTGGATTCCTCCATTATACAGAGGATAGCAAGCGTGATAACGAATCCCATCATTGTCCATTCCATTTTGCATCAACCTTTCTTTTTCAATTATGTAAACTGTTATAAGGCAAGTTTAACCTACATTTCGTTGCAGTAGAGCATTTCCGCTACTTCATCCAGAGTGAACCCACTTCCTAAAGCGCTGTCTACAAATCTAGGGGAGTAGCCAAAAGCGGCAGCTACAGACTTTAATTCGTCTGTATAGCTTTGGTTCACTCTTGTTGAGCAATATAAGCTTTCGTAAGAATAGGCTATGGGATAGCTCCACCAGCTTTCCTTCATCTCAAATCGACTCCTTGCAATCTGCCCTCGTGCGTTGATTCGCAGTATCTCTCCATCTGCAACCACTATTTTCTCGGATTTCCCCAGCTTCAAGGGAATCCTGCAAAGAGCGCTACTTAAAATGCTTTCTGTTGATGCGTATAGATATACCATACTTTGAGGGAACCAGCAGAGGCAAATCGGGTTGTCACCCTTCACCAGATACCAGTTGTTGTGCTCATCCAGGAGGGTAAAAGTAAAAGAACCCTCGACTTTCTCTGCCATAGACTTTAGGCTGGAAAAGTTGAGGGCTTTTTGCTTTTCTAAAAGCTGCACAGAAATATAGCTGTCTGTCTCGATTTTAGTCTTTGGCAAAGCCTCTGATTTGCGCAGCGCTTTATCATTGCGCAGTACCCCATTGTGAGCAAGCGCAAAACGCACACCAGCCTGACCCCAAAAAGGATGGTTGTTGTAATTCCGCTTTTCGCTTCCTTGCGTTGTCATGCGTGTATGTCCCATTATGATATTAGCATCCGAAGGTAAGCGCATCCGCAACTTGTGAGCAGGAACAGGACGCTTATAAATATGAAGCTCACCAGCGGAGTTGTAGGCAATGCCTGTAGCGTCTGTGCCTCTGATTTCGCATTCAGTACCGAGGATAGACAGCATTTTTGATTTTTGTTTAGGAGAAAAATCACTTCCGCAATCCAGCAGTCCAAATAAGCAGCACATCAGATTTCACCCCCTTCTGCCACAGGCTCATTGACGTATAAGCGTCTTTCCTTGAGATACTGCACCAACTCTGGTTCCTGGATTCCAGCGACAAAGGTTGTCCAGGCCAAAGGGGTAAGCTCTTCATCTGACAGATTGATAGCCACGTCACAAATCTTGTCTACAAGCTGCAACGTGGCTATGAGAGTGTTGTATTTGAGAGTTCCACGGAAAATGCGAAACTCTATGGTTTTGTAGTTGGAGAGATTGACGCAGGCATAACGACCATTATTATAGCCTTTTTTCGCGTGGTCAAGTATGTCTTGCGGTTGGTCTTTGTAGCCGTAGCGTCTGGCCCATTGCTCAAGCTGATGAGGCGTTCTGCGGCTGAATTTCAATAGCTCATCCCAAAATTTCTCCACGATGTAGAGCACTCTGGCAATGCAGGCTTCTTGTTCAGCCACAGTGTCACCGAAAGCGGAGCGGTTGACGTGGACATGGAGCCCACAGGTGCTTGTCTTATGAGAGCGGTAGCCTAAGTTGACAGCTTCCTGTAATAGCGCTTTCCAAGGCATAGCCTGCTGGTGATAGTCCAAAGTCATGGGATGCGTGACGATTTCAAAGCCATCATTCAAGCTGCCATCGTGTTTGCAGTAAGCAAGCTCTTCTCCTTGATTGGCTCTGCGCAGGATTTGACAGGCATTTTTGCCGATTTCACCTGCTTCGTCCATTTCAAGCTCCACTCCGAAGTAGCGGTTGCCATTGCCGAAGAAGATGGGGGAGGGTTTGTAGCTGTATTCGTGGATATCGCTGTCGCGCTGCATCTGGTTAAAGCAGCACCAACAGTAGGGGTACTCCTGGCAATCGTCCTCATCTTCATAATAGGCGGCGCTGGGGGATACGTGGCAGCCACAGCTTGTGCAGGTGGTGTAGAGGGATTCCCGGCAGGATGGACAGAGCGAGATGCCAGCATCTCCCGCATTTTCGTCTGCCCATATCCGCTGCCCACAGTGCTCACACAGCACTGTAGAGTTTTCAAGGCAGGTTGGGCAGAGCAAAGCATCCCCAAAGCTTGTAAGCTGGGTTTGTGGGAAAGGCTGGTGGCAGACGGTACAAATAGCAGCTTCATTCATGTTATTACCTCCATAGAGTAAATTAGCGCAGAGTTTATGGCTCTGCGCTTTCTCATAGAGATAATATACAGTTGAAATCGTGCATATTTACGAGATTAGCCTATCTACTCTTTAAGCATCCTCATCTTGTCTATCCGTATACTTGCTTTTTAGAAATGATATATAATCGTACAAGCTTCGTTTAGCGCTTTCCGGGAAGTTAATAGGCAGTCGTATGACAGGATGCTTGCCATTATAAGGGTTAGGGTCGTCTGTAAGGCCCAGCAGGTAGTCAACCGACACGCCAAAAAACTTAGCCATCTCGATTTTGATAGCGTCTGGCGGTTCGCTCTTGTCGCGTTCATAGGAGGAAATGGAGTGTTTGTTGATTTTCAGTATCGCGGCTAACTCGTCCTGCGTCAGCCCAAAGTCCTTGCGTAAGTCGTATAGGCGCTCTCCAATCATAAGGAAACCTCACCAGTTGTTTTCACTTGATTATAGCGCCAAATTCGATTTTTATTGGAAATATTGACAAAATAAACTTGGTGAGGTATAATATAGAGCGAAAATCGATTTCTGTGGAAATATCGAGAAACCTCAGAAAAAACGCTCGACTTCACTCGTCTAGTATACTATGTGTACGCTCCATAGTGTGCGCAGGACATAGCAACTAAAGACGAAATCTAAACTCGGATGGGAGAGTAACATATGGTTGATTGTTTTAGAATTCATCTTTCAGATGGTAGCGAAGGTTATAATTATCATGATGCAGTCTTAATGATTCAAGGGAATGAAATTCTGTTCGCTGTTGACGGTGACAGCTTTTCCGGTATTAAAATCCCATGGAGTCAGGACTGGGAGGAAGGTTTTAGTGGTGTAGGAAATGTTGCTCGGTACAAGTTCAATGATAAATATCAGTATTATACTGGCTCAGGATGGAGTGACGAACCTCCTGAAGTCGATTTGGTTTTCCCTCCTTATGATAAGCGAGTAGTGATTGGATTGCGTTGCTTTAACGCGAAACGATTTGATGATTTAAAAGGCTTAGTTCCTGACGAAGATTTACCAACCTATTCATTCTGGAAGGGTTTAAGGTTCCCCCCAAAATATACTAGCATTCAGGATTGGGTTCGAAAAGTGTTACTTCATCTGTGATATTACACCGTGGATAGGATATACCATCTAGTTTCCCCTGGCGGGGAAGGTATAAAATAATTTGCTGTGTGGAGGTGTACCCATGCTTTACAAAAAGCCCAAAAATGACGCGATGGAAATCCATGAACGTGCAGTCAAAAAATACAATGCTGAGTATGAAAAGATGCAAGGATGTGGAGTCTTTCTATACCAAAAGCGGCGGGAATGCGTCCGTTTGATAGAGGAAATAGAAGCTTTTGTATCTGGCATTGCCAACAGCCCAAAGGAATTTGAGAAGAACCTTTTGGATATTCAAGCAGAAAAAGAGAAGTTCCATAGTACAGAAGAATACGGGGCAGAGGCTCTTTCAAGTTCTGTCAAATCAGGCGTAGGCGTTGCTACAGGACTTGCTGCGGGTACTGCTGTTGCCAGTTTGGCTCCTTCTGCTGCCATGTGGGTAGCCACAACTTTTGGTACAGCTTCCACAGGTACAGCTATATCTGCCCTTCATGGCGCTGTGGCAACAAAAGCGGCCCTGGCTTGGTTAGGTGGTGGAGCCTTGAGTGCAGGCGGTGCTGGCATAGCTGGGGGTCAGGCTTTATTGGCTTTAGCCGGGCCTGTGGGCTGGGGGATTGCTGGTGCCTCCGCAGCATTAGCCGTTTTCTCCAAAGGAAAGAAAAATAAGAAAATTGCTGACGAGGCCATTGCAGAAGCGAGAGAAGTAACGATAGCTGGTGCCAATTTGCGTGAGACTACTGCAAAAATTCAGAGCATTATCGATAAGACATCCTTACTTCTTAGCAAATTGGAGGATTCTTTCAACGAATGCAAACGGTTAAAAGGTTCAGATTATCTCTCCCTGGCTGACTCAGACCAAAAGAGGCTGGGGATTTTGGTCAACAACACTTTCTCTTTAGCAGAGCTTCTTAACGAGACTGTTTAAGGAGGCGGCTTTATGGAGGCAACACAGGTCATAAAAACGTCCCAAGAGCAAGCAATAGCCTCCTGGATTCATCAGTTAAACCAAATACGACTGGATGAATTAGTGCGGAAACTGTTTGCTCAAGATATCAATTTGAAGGAGGCGCTGCAAGAGCTTCAAAAATTAAAAGATTTTATTGGCGATCCTTCAAAGATATTAGGAAGCCCGCTCACTAAGCATGGGGAAATTGCGGAACATTTCCAGGTCAATATCTCTAATGCCAGAAGGTTGATATTAGGACTTTTCCCAGAGTACACTTTTGAGGGCGTGGGGAGGACAGCCCCGGAGGATTACCTTTTTCAAGGCAGGCCAGTACAGTCTAAATTTTACGTTGGTGATTTAGGAAATAGGTCTTTTGATGCGGTAAAAGAACATTTAAAAACTTACCCAGGTTTTATAAAGACGGATAACGGGTTCTACCAAATCCCCAAAGACCAATACGAGAAAATCATCTCTATCCTAAATAAACCATCTTCTGCGCTGAGCCGTAGCGAAAACACTTTAGTTAAATCCATACGCCAATGGGAGAGGGATGAGCAGATAAGCTTCACCCGAGTAGTCAAACCATCTGTTGCTAATTATCAAGATGTGCAGCAGGGGAAAGCTGTCGCAAGTATTAAGGGTGAAGAGGATAATATCCGACAAATTGACCAACAGCGCCGCAATGAAGCATATGAAGCTAGTAAACCTACTATAAAGCAAGGTGTTCAAGCTACGGCAGTTTCCGCCGCTGTGGAAGGGGGCATGAGCTTTTGCCTTGGTGTAGCTAAAAAGCTTAAGGAAGGGAAGAAAGTTTCTGAGTTTACAGCGGAGGATTGGAAAGAAGTTGGATTAGATACCGCCAAGGGTACAGCAACAGGCGGTATCCGTGGTGCAGCTATCTACGGCATGACAAACTTTACGGCTACGCCTGCGGCAGTAGCCAGCGCTTTTGTCACAGCCGTTTTGGGGGTTTCTTCTCAGGCGAGACAATTACAGTTGGGAAATATTTCAGAAGAAGAATTTCTGGATAATTCTCAGGTGTTGTGCTTAGATGTGTCTGTGAGTGCGGTTTCTTCCTTGCTGGGACAGGTGTTTATTCCGGTTCCCGTGTTGGGAGCCGTTATCGGCAATGTAGTAGGCACCATGCTGTATGGTATTACAAAGGATTACTTCTCTCAGCGGGAGCAAGCCTTATCCCAGAGCTATATGCAAGGGATAGAGCAACTGAATAAGGAATTGGATGAACATTACCAAATGCTTATCGCACAGTTGAAAAAAGAGTTTGCAAAGTTTGTCTCCATTACAGAGTTGGCCTTTGACGAAGATGTAAATTTAGCTTTTGATGGTTCTGTGGCCCTGGCAGACTACATAGGGGTACAGAGCGGCAAAGTATTAAGAAATAAAGCGGATATTGACAGTTTCTTTTTAGCATGAAAGGGGAAATCCATATGGAAGAAAACAACAAACGAGATTATGAGGATTCTTTTATTGACGATTTGCAGGCGTATGAGTACAATGAAATGGTTGAAAAAGCCAATAATGTAGTGCTTGGTTTTGCTGCGGGTACAGGTGCAACAGGTGTTATACCAATTCCCTTTGCAGATGCCCCCATGATGATTGCAGAGCAAGTGGCAATGATGGCTGCAATCAATGGTGTATTTCATATTGACATAAGTAAGGATGCTCTTAAATCGCTCGCAGTTGCAGCAATAGGTGTTGGAGGTGCCACAGTATTAGGGAAAACGGTAGCGGCGAATTTGTTTAAGCTTATCCCTGGAGCTGGCTCTGTTGTTGGCGGGGTTATCTCTGCTGGAACAGCAGGTGTTATTACTCTAGCTTTAGGCAAAGCCTATATTGAAGTGTGCAAAGCAATTAAAATGGGTAAATTGAGGCAAAACGAGTTGACTTCAAAAGCTGGAAAAGATATGTTGAAGGAAGCATTTAAGGCGCAAATGAAGAAGAAAAAAGAATAGTTGCCTGGGACGTTTAGTTCTTCAAGAACAGGTAGAAATCGGTTGGTTCTGGAAGATTTTTGGTCTTATTAGGGATAGCTGCTTTTTGGACTTGCTATAATGAATAAGGCTTGTATAAATATGAAAAGTAGGTTTCAACAGGAAATGTATAAAAAATGTTGACCCCAATTTGACCCCAGCCTCAACCATCGTGGGCAGGGGAGTGTGGGCAAATTGTGTATAACAGTGAAATAATATACTGCGTTTCCTTAGAAATCGGTTGATTTAGCGTATTTATTTACAGTTAAATTTACAATTAGCCCCTCATAACCCGAAGGTCGTAGGTTCAAATCCTGCCCCCGCAACCATCCTGTGGATATAAAAAAGATATTCGCTCAAAAAACCGCGCTGTGGCGCGGTTTTTTGATGCCTAAAAGCCTGGATTTGAAAAGTCAAAAACGTAGATGAAAAAATGGCGTTTTGGCTTTCCGGCAGGAACCGAACCCTCACACAGCAGAATAAAGCAGAACGAGAGGGCCAGTGGATAGCATCTGCTGGCCCTCTCGCCACAGAAATACATAGCCGGTCGCTGGAGAAACCTCTCCAAAACAAGCGACCGGCTTTTTTCATTTCTGAAAGGAGGCTCTAAAATGATAACCTTGAAAATCTGGCACGGCCCTATGCGGACTGAGCTCACCCTCCCCCTACCCGATGGCAAGCTCGAAACAGAGCTTGTCAACGCTTTCCACGCTACACCCCCAAGGTTCGTGGCCGATGAGGTCACTCCGCAGGCGTTGTCCGTACTGAACGGGAAAGAAATCGACCTGGACGAACTGAACTTTCTCGCCAAGCGCATGGAAGCGTTTATCCCATACGAGGCAGAGCAGTTCCTGCCGGGCCGGTCAAGCTGACATTCTACTGCCCTCTCGTGGGCCAGCTGGATGACGGCGAGTGCGACGAGTATATCGACGTGGGCAGCGGCTTTCTGACGGCGTACCAAGACCAGATTGAGCAGGGCATCGCCGACGAGCAAGGCCCTGAGATGGGCGATATGGCTCAGTACCTGGACAGGAATGCTGGTGTAGCTGCCAAGCTCATGTCCGCCGTGTGGACGGTAGAAGAAATGGATGGCAGGCTCCTGGGCCGTATCGACTGCCACCTCAAAGAGCCGCTTACGCCGGACGAGATGGCCGATTTGCGGGAAGAAATCCTTGGGCAATGTTCAGATGGGCTTGGGGAAGGTTTTGAGCAGCGGCCCATCGAAACGGATGAGGGTGATCTCTACGTTTCCTACTGGAACAGCAGTGATGATTATTTTCTCTGTACCGAAGATGAGCTGGAAGAACATCTGGAACCCCATCAAGGGATGGGCGGTATTTAAGAAATGGAGGTATCACAATGAACGAATGGGATAAACTGCACAGGATGGCTGAGCGCTACAAGGCTGAGTACCCCAGCGGCACAAGGATCATGCTGCTGAGTATGGGCGAGGATATGCACCGTGTTGAGGACAACACCCGAGGTACGGTGCTTACCGTGGACGACATCGGTACCCTGCATTGCAAGTTCGACAATGGCCGGTCGCTGGGGCTTATCCCCAACGAGGACTCTTTCCGCAAGCTGACGGAAGAAGAACTGGCAGAGGAACAGGAGCCGGACATGGACGAAGATGAAGATTTCGGTATGAAAATGTAGGAGGTGCTTCAATTTCGGGTAGGTCGGATGGCAGATGGCTATCCGATTTTTTGATATGTTCGCGGGAATCGGCGGCTTTCGTTCTGGCCTGGAGGCTGTAGGCGGGTTTGAATGCGTCGGTCACTGCGAAATAGACAGGTATGCAAATCAGGCATATAACGCTATGTACGATACGGAAGGAGAAGTGTTCTTTGCAGATGCCAAAACCATCGACCCCAATGCGCTGCCGGATATCGACCTTATTTGCGGAGGCTTTCCTTGCCAATCTTTTTCAATTGCTG
>NZ_QWLE01000256.1:0-669 GCF_009917365.1 Neglectibacter sp. X4
TTTCTTTAGCCTTTATGCCATTCCAAACTTTTGCAGTGTGGCGTGCATAATCGGTGTGGACAAATGGGGCAGTGTTTGGTATAATACAAGATACGAACAAATGTTTGCAAAGAGGAGAGGTTAGCGTATTATGGCAAAGAAAGCGAAAACAGTATATGTCTGTCAGGAATGCGGCTACGAAAGCAGTAAATGGGTTGGACAGTGTATTTGCGGTGCATGGAACAGCATGGTAGAGGAGAAGATTGTAGAGGCACCGACAAATGATACGAGACGAAGAGCCTCCGCAGGAGCTAAACCATCTAAACTAAAGGAAATTGGTGCGGGAGGAGATTACGTTCGGATTGATACAGGCATCGGGGAACTGAACCGGGTACTAGGAGGAGGGCTGGTGAAGGGCTCTTTGACTTTGATCTCAGGCGAACCGGGTATCGGCAAGTCTACGATGATTATACAGGCAGCTGCTAATTTGGCTAAGTCACTGGGTACGGTTCTCTATATCTCGGGAGAAGAGTCTGAGGCACAGATTAAAATGCGGGCAGATCGGGTTTGCGGAGAACTGAACGAGAACCTCTATATTCTGGCGGAAACCAACATGGAAAATATTGTTGCAGCCTGCGAAAATCTTAAACCGAAGTTTTTAATTATAGATTCCATTCAGACTATGTATAC
>NZ_QWLE01000257.1:0-667 GCF_009917365.1 Neglectibacter sp. X4
AGATGTTTCTGTTTTTAGAGCCACGTAAAACTTTGATTTTAGGAGCTGAGTTAAAGCAGTACCTAATATCATGAACAGGAAAATTAATAAAAACAAGTAATTTGATCTGCATAAATAAACACCCATGAATGTAAAATATGGTGCATGCCAAGTTAACATAAAAAAAACTGATTGAGCAATGTAAGCGACATTTACTATCCCTTTTTCGCATCGATTAAGATAATTTACAAATTCCGGATCTTCCAATTTTTCAGAATCCAAACTTGCAATTTTATCATGATACTTTAAAATAAATACTTTGATTAATTTCTTTTCTACAATTTCATCGCCCCACACACTCAGTCCAGAAAGCATAATACTTATTATTAGTACTATTCCTAGCAATATCAGATTTCCAACAAGCGTATTACTCTCAAAAGAATCGAAAAAAACTTGCATTCGCCATGTAGTACAGACATATGATAACGAACTCATCATACAAATGATAGTCCATGATACTAAGTATTTAATTATATCTTTATCATTAATCATTTTAATTATATGAATTATTAATGCAATATTATTTATTTTTATCTTTATACCACTGACTTTGTTTTTGATACATTTCATAATATTCTCCCCTTTTTTTTATAAGATCATGATAATTACCACACTCAGCAATATGTCC
>NZ_QWLE01000258.1:0-342 GCF_009917365.1 Neglectibacter sp. X4
AGTTTTGATTTGGATAATGCCATTCCACGCACAGTCCCTTCTGCAGGAAAGCGATGGATTATACGACGGAATTATGGTACTTTTTAATAAAATGCAACAAGTGCACACTAACCCATATCTTTCTTATACTTCGTCAGTTGTGCATATGCTGTCAATTTATCTCCAATCCGCACAACTTTCACGATGCAAGGTGTGCAAATCCTGCTGACCATGCTGCCTCTTGCACAACTTTTGCGCTTTGTAACACGAAAAACATTTTTTCCATCAAAAAAGTTGTGCAAAACGAGATGGTTTCATCCTGTTTTGCACAACATACTGCATGCCAGTTTGCCCTTCTTCACT
>NZ_QWLE01000259.1:0-286 GCF_009917365.1 Neglectibacter sp. X4
TTACGCATTTCAATCCTTCCTTGCACAATCAACTAGGCTAAAAGTTGTGCAGAAACGGTTTTATCACATTCATATGCACAACTCTGCAGCTTACATCCTTTTACCGCCTGCAATATACCTCTATCGCCCGGCTGACAAAGGCCGCCGTACCGGCGCCCCCAGCTTTATCGATGTTTGCCGAAAATTCCGCGTCTGCGATATACATCGCGCCAAGCCCTGCTAAGATCTCATCGGTACAGGTATAGTAGTGTTCCGTAATAAAATCCTGCAGCTTCTGCACCTGTGC
>NZ_QWLE01000260.1:0-664 GCF_009917365.1 Neglectibacter sp. X4
TATAATAGTAGGAAGAAGAAATACTTCGTAACCTTCTAACTTGTATGCTTTTATCTGTATCATTAATATTAGTCTGAGAAGAAAGTAGGCTAATATCATGAGATAAAATACAATCTTAGATTTGTTAGTATAGGTATACGGAATTTTGTACATAAAATAGACCTCCTTGTTTATAGCAACATAGAATGCAAGAATCGTACCATAAAAAGAACTGTTTTACAAGTAAGATAAGATGAAATAAGGTGGACAATGAGATAAAATGGGGTAATATCCAGTTTTGATAAATTAGCGCATTCTTCTTGGGGGAGTGAACCCTAGACAGAAATGTGTGTTTTGTGAGTTTTTGTCGATTTAGAAAGAAAAGAAAATATGTTGGCACGGTGTTTGCGTAAGAAATGGGGTGACTACGTAGTAATCCGTTATAACCTGATTTTACTTTTTTGGAGGTAGTATTTATGATGAATTATATTTGGCTGTTCCTCATGGCAGTAGCAGTCATTGCCGGTGCAGCAACCGGTACAATCAGCGAAGTACAGGACAACCTCTTCGCATTTGCTGACACTGCAGTAGAACTTGCTATCGGCTTAATCGGTACTATGGCATTCTTCTGCGGGCTGATGAAAATTATGGAAGACGCAGGTCTTTGTGAGAAACTGGGTAATGC
>NZ_QWLE01000261.1:0-266 GCF_009917365.1 Neglectibacter sp. X4
AATCCTTTTCAGTGCTTCTGCTTTTCCAAACTCGTTAAGCAAATTAAAATTGTTTACAAGTTGGATATCTTTAGAATCAAGAACTTTTTTTGCAAAACCGTCAAAACCTGCTTCGTCAAAATCAAGATCCGTAGTGTTGCCAATTTTTTTGTAATCTTCGTCAGAAAGGAAGAATGCTGACACAGGAACATTTAAAACGTCGGACAGTTTTTCAATCATCGAAATATTTGGTTCACGTTGTCCCGTTTCATATCGACTTACGGTTA
>NZ_QWLE01000262.1:0-392 GCF_009917365.1 Neglectibacter sp. X4
GCGGTAGCAAGGTCATATTGCGTCATGCTATTAGCGATTCTGAAATCTTTTATTTTATTACCAATATTTTTTTTCATCTTGTCACCTCTTGCAATAAAATTAGTATACCACAAAATAACCAAAAAGGCAGTTTTTTTAAAAAAATACTTGACGAATAACCAAAATGGTAGTAATATCAAAAATAAATAACCGATACGGTTAAATAATGAAACCAAGGGAGGATAAATAAATGAAGTTAGACCACGATAAGTTAGACCTCTTGCGTGCAAGAAATGTTTTAACGATTTCACAGCTGGCAAAGGTTGCAAAAGTTTCCGCCGCAACAATTGTGCGCGGGGGAAACCCGGGAATCGTCACCGTTGGCAAAATCGCTAAAGCCCTGGGCGTAGACG
>NZ_QWLE01000263.1:0-659 GCF_009917365.1 Neglectibacter sp. X4
CATCTTTTTCTCTCCTGCCTTTTATATGATGCTTCCATTCTATCACGATCCTCTCACCTTGTGTAGACACTATCTAACCTCCTCAAATAGAATATTATTATTATATCCGTCCAAACGAATAATATCAACAATTAGATTGTAAATCATTACTCTCTAAAAGAAAACAGCAGAGATTTCTCCCTGCCGTTCTTGCTTTATGCAAAAATGATTTCCTCGTTCACAATCTCCCTTACACATGCCCTTATGTTATTGAGCCGCCCTGTCCATTCTAGGGCGTTTTCTGCCTTTAGCTGTTCTGTTATGCCCTGTACCTGTTTCATGCCATCTAAGAGCCTTTCAAAGCGTTCCTGCGCCTGCCTGTCGATGTCGGCAAGATAGGCGTTGAGCCTGCCGCTTGTGAGAAGATTGGTGTATGTAACCTTGCGGTACTGCTTCAGATAGTCTAAATGCCGCTGTCCCCATATTCCTATGGGTTGTTCTTCTTCGGCGGGTACGGTTAAGCACGGTATTAAGTAATCTCCTTGCCGCTCGTATCTGCCGCCCAGTTCCTCAAATAATGATTTTGCCATTGTCTGTTACCTCCACCAATGTCATTAAGTTAAAGGTATAAAAGAGCAAAATAAGAAAAAAGCATAAAAAAGGCTTGACAAATGGGAAAA
>NZ_QWLE01000264.1:0-658 GCF_009917365.1 Neglectibacter sp. X4
ATCGGAAAAATTTATCTTTCCAGAATTGACACGCATGATGACTCGCTGGATGTCACCAGAATTTATATTGCAGATCCGTCTAAACGCGGAAAGGGATATGGGGAAGAAGCACTTCGCCTGATTTTGGAGTATGCTTTTATCAACCTGCATATGGAAAGGGTCACTATTGACCACTTTGAAGCAAATAAGATTGCCGCTTCTTTGTACGAGAAAGTAGGATTTAAAAACGAGGGTCTCATGAGGAATGCCGGTAAGAAAAATGGAAAATATATCAATCTTCAGTTAAAGTCCATGCTGAGAGCAGAGTACTACGAGAAACTTCATAAATAAGTAGCAGGTTGAACTGATTGAAATGAGCACATCGAGAATGATGTGCTTTTTAACTGCTTTGTATTTTTTTTTATTATTGCTGTTTAGAGGTTGACCTTCCGTGGTAACAATAGTATAATCACTTTGGGAAAAATTGAAAAAAGTACTAGATATTGTGGATATTAAGGAGAAATTGCGAAATGGAAAGCATCATGAAAATTGTCAAGAGAGACGGCAGAACTGTCAATTTTGATGTAGAGAAAATAACAGAAGCTATTTTTAAAGCGGCTCAGGTACTGGGTGGTAAGGACAGAGATATGGCAGCATATCTTGCCAGACAGGTGGAACT
>NZ_QWLE01000265.1:0-653 GCF_009917365.1 Neglectibacter sp. X4
ATACTGCCGATTACCAGCACATCTTGCGGCTTCAGACGACGAATCAGTTTCTTGTATCCTGGCCGTTCAAAATCTTTTCCAGATTTACGGTCTACATAAATGTGCTTATCAGAAATACCAAACTCCTGAAGCACTAATAACTGCCGATCCAGATTTTGATCCTTACTGGATACTCTTGCATAGCCATAGTTCATAAAAAGAACCTCCTTAATATAATTTTTACCTAATTATATCAAAGAGGTTTCCCTTCGTCCCACGGTGAGACATACACTTATTTCGTTGAATTCATTTAAACCAAACTTTTTAACTTGGGATTCCAACATAAAATCCTGCTTGCGAAATTACCCCCACAAAGAATTATAATCAAAATAGAAAAAACGCTATTATATAGTTCGCCCTAAGTAGTTTTAAAATTCAATTTAAAACCACTCCGAACAGCAACGCATGAGTGGTTTTATATGATTTCCTTCAGATTCTATGTATTTTCTTTTTTAACCAATAAATTAAAATCCCCACATATGGTGTCTTTTTACCGGTTTGAGTTGTATATCGATCCAACAATTTTTGAAAATAATCTTGAGGGACATCTTTATTTGGATACTTTTTACTAATATCACATTGTAATGCGTTCAATGCTTGCTTTCGGCAATCCC
>NZ_QWLE01000266.1:0-255 GCF_009917365.1 Neglectibacter sp. X4
ATCTAAATACGCCATAACGATTTTATTTAACGCATCTATTTCTTTTTCGTTTAAATAATTCTTTGCAACCTCTACATCAGAACGTTTAATCTCCTTTCCAGCCCATGCTGTTAATCCCATATTGTCTTTGTCCGCATCTGCCCGTTGATAAATTACTTCTGCTGCTGTTTGCTTATGAGCTGCCCAGTGCATTTTATTTTGTACTTGTTTAAAAAATATAATTGAATTCTCTGCTTTCGGATTGTAATCAATGCT
>NZ_QWLE01000267.1:0-375 GCF_009917365.1 Neglectibacter sp. X4
TATATTTCCAATACTTTTCTCCAAAATACTTTTTCGGAAGAGCGAATATCACGGATGCGAGCTAACAATTCATCAAAATAGTTTCCGCCTCCGAGATTCTTAAGTCGATTATCATCTAATGCGAATCCTTTTTTCATATATTCCTTCAAAATAGAAGTAGCCCATATTCTAAACTGTGTTCCTCTCAGGGATTTTACCCGATAACCAACGGAAATAATAACATCTAAATTATAGAAATCTACCTGATAGGTCTTACCGTCAGAAGCAGTGTAGGCAAATTTTGCCCAAACTGCTTCTTTTGCCAATTCTCCTTCTTTAAAAATATTTCTTACATGTTTTCCAATTACACTTTTATCTCGTTGAAATAATTCGGCC
>NZ_QWLE01000268.1:0-649 GCF_009917365.1 Neglectibacter sp. X4
ACATCTCTACAAATCGGGCTTTAATTAATTCGTCTAGTCTAGCAAGTTGAGTTTGGTTATACTCGATAATTTTCTGAATCTTATCAAGGATTAATACAATTTCTTCTTGTTTCTGTATATTTGGATATCGGATTTTAGCATTTTTCAACCATTTGAAGTGCCTACTATATCCCGTATTTGGTATTTTCGTATTCTTAAGCGCATAATAGAGATATTTATAATTTGCATCCTCTAATTTAGACTTCAACACTTTAGTACCATCTGCTCCCAGAAAAAAAGGAGTATCTATATATTTAATCGTTCTAGTATGATCCCCAAATATTATAACAGGAACATCTGTAAAAAGTCCCTCGCTATTATCAGTATATCCTGCAATTTTTGCTTGTCCCTGATCTACAATAATATTTTTGCCTTGTTCGCAATATTCACTAGCTTTTATTTTTACTCCATATTTAGTGCAATCAATAAATATCTCGTCAAACGTTTTCATCAATTCAACTACAAATCCAAATTTATGCGATTTCCTCTTTTACTGCCTCAAGCATATACAATGTATCTGGATCAATATCAATACAATTAGAGCTATCCCTATTACCCGACACATCCCATGCCAAAGTGTCATTCATTATCGTGCAAGATTTAATAAAAA
>NZ_QWLE01000029.1:0-41829 GCF_009917365.1 Neglectibacter sp. X4
CCCCAATTCCTTTTGCTCTTTTTTGTGCCCCCTGGCCCTTTGGCGTGCGTCCTTGCGTACTAACTTAATGACATTGCACTAGTATACATCCATTTTTATCGTTTGTCAATAAATTTTTAACGTTTTTCGATAAACCCTCTCTGGCAAGCATTGACAGCCAGAGAGGGTTTCTTTTGCTTATTGGCTGGGAAGCGCGCCTTCCCGCAGCAGTTCCCGGGGGCAGAACTGGTAAAGCCGCACCCCACCTACCCGGCCTTCAAAGGCTTCAAAGCCCTGAAGCGCCAGGGGCAGGGCCGCGCAAACCTGCTCTGGCTCCTCTATCAGCAGGGTGGTGTGGGCTGTCCAGTTCCGGCTTGTGCCGAAATGCTCCTTCAGTGTGAGCAGCTCCCGGTTCACGTCCGGCGCCAGGAACAGCACCCGGCCCCCGCCGAATACGCCTAAATGGTTGAAGGTGAGGGAAAAAGCCCTGGTCTGCCGCAGCGCTTCCTCCATTGCGGCAAGGGCTTCTTCCTGCTCGCTGGGCTGGAAAATCCCCAGGGTGATGTGATGGGGCAGGTTTTTCGTCTGCCTGCCGGCAAAGCCCGCCCCCACCAGCCGCGCCCGCATTTCCTCTATGCGCCGCTGGGTTTCGTCATCGTATACCGCCATGGCGCACAGGAACGTTTTGTCCATATCACACCTCCTAAGACCTGCTAAGACCTTGGGGCATCGCCCCAAACCCCACAAGCCTTTTTGAAAAAAGGCTTGACCGAAAAACTCCGCGTTTTGTCCTGTCCGGCTATATGCGGAGGTTACTTTATTTCCTTGCTTTCAATCTCCGCCTTTGCCTTTTCGATAAAGGCCTGCACAGAGATGGCTCCCAGGTCGCCGTCCTTCCGGTGGCGCACAGAAACCTCCTGGGCCTCCTGCTCCTTGTCGCCTACCACCAGCATGTAGGGGGTCTTTTTCAGTTGGGCTTCCCGGATTTTATACCCGGTCTTTTCGCTGCGCAGGTCGCACTCTACCCGCAGCCCAGCCTCCTCCATCTGCTTTTGCAGGGCCTTGGCGTATTCGTGATGGCGCTCTGCAATGGGCAGGATAACTGCCTGCACAGGGGACAGCCACAGGGGGAAGGCCCCGGCGAAGTGCTCCGTTATAACGCCGATAAACCGCTCGATGGAACCAAGCACTACCCGGTGGATCATCACAGGCCTGTGGCGCTCCCCATCTACCCCTACGTACTCCAGCTCGAACCGCTCGGGAAGCTGGCTGTCCAACTGGATGGTGCCGCACTGCCAGGTGCGCCCTAAGGAGTCGGCAATGTGGAAATCCAGCTTCGGGCCATAGAAGGCGCCGTCCCCTTCGTTTATCACGAACTCCTTGCCCATGGCTGTGATGGCTTCTTTCAGAATGTCCTGGTTCTTCTCCCACTCCTCCACAGTGCCGATGTGATCTTCAGGCATGGTGGAAAGCTCAATGGTGTAGGTGAGGCCAAAGGTGGAATACACCTCGTCGAACAGCCGCACTGTCTCCTGGATGATATCCTGCATCTGCTCCCGGGTCATAAAGACATGGGCGTCATCCTGGTTAAAGCAGCGCACCCGGAACAGGCCATGGAGCGCGCCGGAAAGCTCGTGGCGGTGGACAAGGCCGATTTCCCCCACCCGCAGGGGCAGATCCCGGTAGGAATGAGGCTCGCTGGCATATACCAGCATGCCGCCGGGGCAGTTCATGGGCTTAATGGCAAAGTCTGCCTCGTCAATTACAGTGGTGTACATGTTGTCTTTATAATGATCCCAGTGGCCGGAACGCTCCCATAGCTGGCGGTTGAGCATGATGGGGGTGGAGATTTCCACATAACGGTACTTCTTGTGGACTTCCCGCCAATACTCCATCAGGGTGTTTTTCAGCACCATGCCCTTTGGCAGGAAAAAGGGGAACCCGGGGCCTTCGTCCCTAAGCATAAACAGGCCCAGCTCTTTGCCAAGCTTCCGGTGATCCCGCTTTTTGGCCTCCTCCAGCATTTGCAGGTGTTCGTCAAGCTGGGACTGCTTGGGGAAGGCAATGCCGTACACACGGGTGAGCATCTTCTTGGTGGCGTCCCCCCGCCAGTAGGCCCCTGTGATGGCTGTCAGCTTTACGGCCTTCACCATGCCGGTGCTCATAAGGTGGGGGCCGGCGCACAGGTCGGTGAAATCATTCTGGCTGTAGAAGCTGATGTTTTCCCCGTTGCCCGCGTGCTCGTCAATCAGCTCCTGCTTATAGGGCTGTCCGGCCATCTTCTCCTTGGCTGCGCCCTGCGCAAGCTCAAACCGCTCCAAGGGGATGTTCTCTTTGATGATCTTCTTGATTTCTTCCTCGATTTTCGGCAGGTCATCCAGGGACAAGGGGTTTTCCATGTCAAAATCGTAATAGAAACCATTGTCAATGGCAGGGCCGATGGCAAACTTTGTGCCGGGATACAGCCTGCACACTGCCTGGGCCATAATGTGGGAGGCGGTGTGCCAATACGCCTTTTTGCCTTCCTCGCTGTCAAAGGTGAGGATTTCCAGGGCGCAGTCCTCCTGAATCGGCGTGCGCAGATCCCGCGTTTCCCCGTTTATCCGGGCGCAGCAGGCAGACTTGTATAACCCCATGCCAATGGACTTTGCCACCTCTGCGGCTGTCACGCCATTTTCAAATTCCTTCACTTGCCCTTTCAAATCAATCTTTACCATAGGTGTGCTCCTTCCTTGCGGGGCGGCAAAATAGAAAATGCCTGCCCCAGCAAAAATTCTGGGGCAGGCATGCTTCACGTCAGTTTTTTGAAGCGGCCCGCGGTTCCACCCGGATTCAAAGCGCAAAAGCCGCGCTTCCTTCATTATAGCCGTAACGGTGCCATCCGTCTGTCCTTAGCCGGCGGGAAATCCCCAGCCGGGGTCGGCAGATGCTCCAAGGCGGTACGCAAACCTCTGGCAGGGAAGCCCTGCTCCGCTGCAAGCGCTTTCAGCCCATGGCGCCCGCTCTCTTTTGGCGGCAAACTCTTTTGCAGAAGCCTGCGCGTCCTTATCAACGCATTTGTATAAAATTGTTGCCTGTATCATAGCACCCGGAAATGGGTTTGTCAAGACAGGAAACGCGAGGAACAAAAATTTTTTCCGGATAATTTTTCCTTTTTGGAAAAGAATAGCCCCCAGCACCTTGACAAAGCCACTGTCCCCGAGATACAATATACCTTGAGATGCACTTGGTGCTTTATATATTTTTTGCTTATTTCATAGTTCAGGCAGCGTTTGCCCTGGGTTTTAGAACTTGTATTCATAATTTGGAACCGCCGGATGGGCGGGGATTTTCAGAGCCAATCAAGGCATATTTTCGCAGAAAGGCTGCGGCCTTGCAAAAAATCAACACAGGACGGCTCTTAAAAAGCCGCGCAGGCGATGGTTGCAGGTTGTGAATGCAGGCCCTTTAATATTCCGCAGTCAAAAGGCCCTGTATGCCCTTTTGCGTTTGGCGGCGTATTTTGTATCGTTTTGCAAGGCCGGGGCGGCCTGCCATAAAAAGCTGAAATAAAACAATGATATATGATGAACGTTTTTACCGCCACCATGCATTTGCCGGGGGGCGGATTTTTTCTTCCCCGGCTGGGTTACATTTCTTTCTTTCGCAAAACTAAGGTTCCGTAAAAAAATCGTACAAAGGAGGTGCCCGGTTGAACGGGATGGCAGTATGGCTGTGTATCGTCCTCATTCTGGCGGCGGCTGCGGCGGCAGGCAGTATCGCGTTTTTCTTTGGCGTATACTACCGCAAGTCCAAGGCAGAGGCCGCGATTGGCTCTGCTGAGCAGGAGGCCAAGCGCATTGTGGGCGAGGCTGTGAAAACGGCAGAGGCCAGGAAAAAGGAGATTGTGCTGGAAGGCAAGGACGAGATACACCGGCTGAGGAACGAGTCTGAAAAAGAGCTGGCGGATCGCCGCAAGGAAATCCAGCACCAGGAACGCCGGATTCTGCAAAAAGAGGAAAGCTTGGAGCGCAAGCTGGAAAGCGTGGACAGGAAAGAGGAACAGGCTGCCGAAAAAAACAAAAAGGCAGAGGAACGCCTGCGGGAAGCGGAGAGCGTGAAGAAGAGCCAGTTTGACATGCTGGAGAAAATCTCCTCCTTCTCCCAGGAGCAGGCCAAGGAATATCTGCTGAAGAACCTGGAAAACGAGCTGGTTCACGAAAAGGCTATGAAAATCCGGGAGTATGAGCAGCAGGTGAAAGAGGACAGCGACAAGGCGGCAAGGGAGATTATTGCCCTGGCTATCCAGCGCTGCGCGGCGGATCAGGTTTCTGAAGCCGCTATCAGCGTGGTGCCCCTGCCCAACGACGAGATGAAGGGCCGCATTATCGGCCGGGAAGGCCGGAACATCCGGGCCATTGAAACCCTGACAGGGGTGGATCTCATTATCGACGACACCCCGGAGGCTATCACCCTGTCAAGCTTTGAGCCGGTGCGCCGGGAAGTGGCGCGCATTGCCCTGGAGAAGCTGATTTCCGATGGGCGCATTCATCCCACCCGCATTGAGGAGACAGTGGAAAAGGCCCGGCGGGAGGTGGAGAACACCATTAAGTCCGAGGGCGAACGGGCTGTGCTGGAGGTGGGCGTAAACGGCGTACATCACGAGCTGGTGAAGCTTCTGGGCCGGCTGCGGTACCGCACAAGCTATGGGCAGAACGTTTTGAACCACTCCCTAGAGGTAGCCTTCCTTTCCGGCATGATAGCCTCTGAGCTGGGGCTGAACCCCACAGTGGCAAAGCGGGCAGGCCTGCTCCACGACATTGGAAAGGCCCTGGATCACGAGGTGGAGGGCAGCCATGTGCAGATTGGCGTGGACTGCGCCAGGAAATACCGGGAGAGCGAGGCGGTTGTGCATGCCATTGCCGCCCACCATGGGGACGTGGAGGCCAAGACCATTGTGGCCTGCATTGTCCAGGCGGCAGACGCTATTTCCGCCGCAAGGCCGGGCGCCCGCCGGGAGAACCTGGAAAACTACATCAAGCGCCTGGAGAAGCTGGAAGAGCTTGCTTCCTCCTTTGAAGGCGTGGAGAACTGCTATGCCATACAGGCAGGCCGGGAAGTGCGCATCATGATTAAGCCTGAGGTGGTAAGCGACGAGAAGATGACCCTTTTGGCACGGGAAATCTGCCAGAAGATAGAGGCAGAGCTGGACTATCCAGGGCAGATTAAGGTGAACATGATCCGGGAGAGCCGGGCGGTGGACTACGCCAAATAGCACGCTTCCCTGCCGCGTCCGAGCCTAAGACCTTGGGACTCTGTCCCAAACCCTGCCACCTTTGAAAAGGTGGACGAAACTTTCGTTGTGGTTCCCCGGCAGGGCTTAAAGCCCTGCCGGGGAACCACCATGAAGTTTTTGCCCGCTTTTTTCAAAAAGCGGCGGGGGTGTGGGGGCGGAACCCCCACGAACTTTATCCCCGGGCGCGGCAAGGCAGAAAGGAGCCTGTATGGTCAATATCCTGTGTATCGGAGACGTGGTGGGCACGGTGGGGTGCCAGTTTTTGCGGGAGAAGCTTCCTGGGCTGAAACGGCTGAAGGGGGTGGATCTGGTCATCTGCAACGGCGAAAACTCCGCCGACGGCAACGGCATTACCCAGTCTTCCATCCGGCACCTGTTTGACAGCGGCGTGGATGTGATAACCACTGGAAACCACAGCTTCCGCCGCAGAGAATCCTATGACCTTTACGAGGAGGTGCCCACCCTGCTGCGCCCGGCCAACCTCCCCTCCGCCGCCCCGGGCAAGGGCCTGTGCGTGGTGGACATGGGCCGCGTCCAGGTGGCAGTGATAAACCTGATTGGCACCCTGTATCTGGAAAGCCAGCGCTGCCCCTTTGAAACCTTGGAATCCCTGCTGAAAGCTCCGGATTTCCCCCGACTGTGCGTGGTGGATTTCCACGCGGAGGCCACAGGGGAAAAGCGGGCCATGGGATTTTTCGCGGACGGCAAGGTGACGGCCCTTTTCGGCACCCACACCCATGTGCAGACTGCTGACGAATGTATCCTGCCCCACAGCACTGGCTATATCACCGACGCGGGCATGACAGGGCCTATCCATTCGGTGCTGGGGGTGAAGCCGGATATCAGCATTCAGAAGTTTGTCACCAAAATGCCCACCCGGTTCGAGCTGGCAAAAGGCCCCTGCCGCATGGACTGCGTGCTCTTTTCCGCTGACGAAAAAACCGGGCTGTGCCTGGAGGCAGAACGGCTGTCCATTGTATAAAACCTAAAAAAAGCGCCGCCGCAGAAGTTCTGCGGCGGCGTTTTTTTATCTAACCCCCAAAAGAGAGCGGCTTCTTACAGCCCCATTTCCTCTTTGACCTGCTTGAAGCAGGATACGGCGAAGTCTAAGTCTTCCTTGGTATGCCCGGCGGAAACCTGGGTGCGGATGCGGGCCTTGCCCTGGGGCACCACAGGATAGCTGAAGCCCACCACGTATACGCCCTTCTCCAGCATCCGGGCGGCAAACTCAGCGGCTGTTTTGGCATCGTACAGCATGACGGGCACGATGGGGTGGGTGCCGGGGAGCACGTCGAAGCCCAGCTTTCCAAGCTCTGCCCGGAAATAGGCGGTGTTCTCATGAACCTTGTCCCGCAGGGCTGTGGAGGCTGTGAGCAGCTCCAGGGTCTTGACGCTGGCGGCGCAGACGGCGGGAGCCAATGTGTTGGAGAACAGGTAGGGGCGGCTGCGCTGGCGGAGCAGGTCTACAATGGGCTGGCGGGCGGCGGTGAACCCGCCGGAGGCCCCGCCCAGGGCCTTGCCAAAGGTGCCGGTGATGATATCCACCCGCTCCTGCACGCCGCAGTATTCCGGGGTGCCCCGGCCCTTGTCACCCATGAACCCGGCGGCGTGGCTGTCGTCCACCATCACCAGGGCGCCGAATTCCTCTGCCAGGTCGCAGATGCCCTGCAAATTGGCAATATACCCGTCCATGGAGAATACGCCGTCTGTGGCAATGAGCATTACCTTTGCCCCGGCTTCTTTGGCGGCCTCCAGCTGGGCGCGCAGGTCTTCCATATTGTTGTTTTTATAGCGGTAGCGCTTGGCCTTGCACAGCCGCACGCCGTCGATGATGGAGGCGTGGTTCAGCTCGTCGGAAATGACCGCGTCCTCCGGCCCCAGCAGGGTTTCAAAAAGCCCGCCGTTGGCGTCGAAGCAGGAGGAATAGAGAATTACATCATCCATGGAGAGGAACTCTGCCAGCTTCTGCTCCAGCTCCTTGTGGACGCTCTGGGTGCCGCAGATAAACCGCACAGAGGAGAGGCCGAAGCCCCACTTGTCATAGCTTTCCTTGGCGGCGGCAATCAGATCCGGATTGTTGGAAAGGCCCAGGTAATTATTGGCGCACATGTTCACCACAGCCTTTGTCTCGGTGGTGTCGATGCGGGACTTCTGGGGGGTGGTGATAACCCGCTCGCCCTTCCAGGTGCCTGCCTCTTTGATGGCTGCCAATTCTTCTATATATTTGTTCAGTGCCTGTTTCATGCTCATACACTCCTTTTGAAGGTCATGGGGCTTTTCTCGCCTGCCGGCTCGGTCGGTTCGCGACTTGTCTGCCGCTGGCAGACGCTCACCCCACACCCCACGAACCCTTTTAAAAAAGGGTTCGATCCGAAAACTACTTACTTTCGATACTCTAAAATTATAGCCTTGCCTGATGAAGCAAAACGCAAAAGTTTTTAAAGAGTCCAGAGAAAATTTTTTCAAAAATTGTCTCTGGGGAAAATGCGGGTTATTTATCCCAGGAAAGGATAACCTTCCCGGACTTGCCGCTGTTCATGGCGGCAAAGCCTTCCTCAAAGTCCTTATAGTGGAAGCGGTGGGTGATGACGGGGGTCAAGTCCAGGCCACCCTGGACCATGTAGGACATCTGGTGCCAGTTGTCCATCTTCCGGCCGTAAATGCCCTGAAGGGTGAGGCCTTTGCAGATGATACCGTTCATGTCCATGGGCACAGGCTCATTGGAAATGCCCAGAAGGCTTATTTTGCCGCCGTTGCGCATGACAGAGATCATCTGGGTCAGGGCAGCGCCGTTGCCGCTCATTTCCAGGCCAATGTCAAAGCCTTCCACCAGCCCCTGCTTGTGCATGACGCCTGCCAGATCTTCATCCTTCACATTGACCGCCGCATCCGCGCCCATTTTCCGGGCCAAGTCCAGGCGGTAATCATTTACGTCGGTGATAACCACCCGGCGCGCCCCGGCATATTTGCAGATGCCCACAGCGATAATGCCGATAGGCCCGGCCCCGGTGATGAGCACGTCCTCCCCCACCAGATCCCACATAAGGGCGGTGTGGGTGGCGTTGCCGAACGCGTCGAAGAAAGCCACCACTTCCTCGTTGAGGCTCTCGTCAATGATAATCACGTTGCTCTGGGGGATGCACACGTATTCGGCGAAAGCGCCGTCCCTGTCTACCCCCACGCCTTTGGTGTCCCAGCACCACTGGATGTTCCCTGTGTGGCAGTTGCGGCAGCGCCCGCAGGTGATGTGCCCTTCGCCGCTGACCCGCTGGCCTACATGCAGGCCCGAAACCCCGGCGCCCAGCTTTGCCACCTCGCCCACATACTCGTGGCCGATAACCATGGGCGGCTTGATATGCTCCCTGGCCCAGGGATCCCAGTTATAGATATGTACGTCCGTTCCGCAGATAGCGGTTTTGTGAACCTTGATAAGCACTTCTCCCGGCCCCGGGTCGGGCACAGGCACCTGGCGAAGCTCCAGGCCCGACCCTGCTGCGGGTTTTACCAGCGCGTCCATGAGTTGCGGCATAACTGTCCTCCTGTAAAATACACTTTTCGGTTTTTAGGCACCTTTTGTTTGTCTCTTGTAGACAGTATACAGCTTTGCAGGGGGAAAGTCAAGGGCGGGGAAAAATAAATTTATAGTTAACGCAGTTCAAAGGAGGCAGAATACCTCTTTTGAACCAGGTGGCGCAGCCACCCGGCTTGAAAAGCGTATATACCGATTCTCAAGTGCGTTTACTATAAAGCTGGCTTTATGGCGCAAACTATAAAGGGCAGGGCGCCTTCTGGCGGCGCCCTGCCTCTTGGATTGCCCCTGCGGAGCAAGGGGATGAGAATTCATTTGCCCAGGTAGGCCCTTACAGCGCGCGGAAGCCGAAATAGCTGAGCAGGCCGTAATAAATGCCCTGGGCGAACCCCCACTGGTCATTTTTCAGGCGCTGGGCATCCGCCTGGTTTGTCAGATACCCCAGTTCCACCAGCACGGCGGGCATGGTGGTTTTCCGCAGGACGTACAGGGAGGGGTTCAGGCGCACGCCGTTGTCCCGGGTGCCGGTCTGCTGGGTGATGCCGATGAGGATGTGCTGGCCCAGCCAGTAAGGCTGGGTGTTGGCCTGATAGACATAGGCCTCGCTGCCGTTGATGGCGGGGTTGGAATTTGCGTTGCAGTGGATGCTGAGGAAATAATCTGCCGGCCAGGAATTTGCCATCTGCACCCGCGCCCGCAGGCTGGTGGCGTTGCTGGTGCCCAGTATCTCATTGGGCGTGTGGCGGGAAACCCGCACCGCAAAGCGCGGATCCTCCTCCAAAAGCTCCCGCAGATACATGCCTACCTGGTAAGTAATATCCTGCTCCCGCAGGCCATTGCCCTCCGCCCCGGCGTTAATGCCCTGGGGGTTGTGGCCTTGATCAGCCCCTGTCAAGCCCTGACTAAAAAACTTTGCTGGATTTTGCCAAATCCCCGTACTTCCAGACGATTTCAAGCCGTCCGCCTGTGTATACGCGCACTTCTTGCAAAATGTCGCTTAGGATTTCTGGTGTTAGTTCCTGCACGTCTGCGTACTTCTGGAACACGGCAAGGGCCGGGTTTTCTGACTGCTGGCTAGTTTTGTTGAGGGCAGCGTCTATCTCCCAGATTTGCTTTTGAATTGCAGCCCTCTGCGCTGATACGGTTTCTTTTTCGGACAGATATTCTTCCCGGCTGATTTCCCCCAGCGCAAAGCGCTCATACAGGTCTTTGGCCTCCCGGTTAAGCTGGCCCTCTTTTTCTTTTAGAGCCGCCTGATTCTGTAGCTGGGAGGCTTTGCTGTTTTGCTGGTTTTTATGTTGCTCCTCGTAAAGCTTGCCCATGTCCACCGCTGCGGCAGCTTGTGCGCGCAAGCTGTCCAAAATCGCCGCCAGCAGTTCTTTTTCCAGGATGTGTACCTCAATGCAGCCTGTGCCATCCAGCATCCGGTGAGTCTGGCAGTAGTAATATTTTTCCTTTCCATTGGAGCGCGTCAGGATGTGGCCGCACTCCCCGCAGCGGACTTTCCGGGCCAGGGGCTGCTTCTCCGTGTAAGGGCTGTGTTCTTTAAAGTCCCGCAGGGCGGCTTGCGCCCTGTCAAATTCGTCCTGGGTGACGATGCCTTTATGGGCGTGTGCAACTTTTATCCGGTTTTCTTGGCAGACCTTTACTGTATGGGTGCTGCCAACGATGTCTCGTTCCCGTTTGAGGTAGATGTTCATGCCCAGGTAGCGCTCATCCCGCAATATTTTTGCAACGGAGTGCCCCGTCCAGAAATTATCTTCCCGGACGCTGGGCCAGCGGCTCCGGGAGCAGCCCGCCGCCCGCTTGTAGAGCATGGGGGTGGGGATGCTCTCGCTATTCAGCAGTTTAGCGATTTGCACGGCGCTGTGCCCGTTTGCAATCAAACGGAAAATGCGGCGTACGGTTTCTGCCGCAGGCGGGTCAATGATAAGGCGGCTATGGTTCTGCGGGTCTTTCTGGTAGCCATAGGGGGCAAAGGGGGCTACAAAATCGCCCCGCTTGGCCCTCAACCGCTTGGCGCTCTTGACCTTCCGTGAGAGGTCGCGGCTATAAAGGTCGTAGAGCAGGGCCTTGAAGGATGTGTCCAGGCTGTCCACATCGCCGGGGCGGGCACTGTCCAGGCCGTCGTTGACGGCGATAAACCGCACCCCCAGGAAAGGGAATACGCTGGAAATGTAGTTGCCTACGGTGAGGTAATCCCGGCCAAAGCGGGAGAGGTCTTTCACGATGATGCACTGGATTTTCCCTTGTTTGACTTGGGACAGCATTTCGGTTACGGCGGGGCGCTCAAAGTTTTTGCCGCTCCAACCATCGTCACAAAACTCTAAAACCGCTGCGTTAGAAAAATCCTCTTTCTGCTGGATGAAGCTGTCCAACAGATTTCTTTGGTTTACAATGCTGTTGGATTCGTCCTTTCCTCCCCGGTTCAAGTCCCCGTCTGCATCTGACAGCCGCAGGTATTTCGCTATCGTCATGCGGATTCCTTCTTCCCGGCAGTTTGCAGGATGGATACCAGGTTTTGAAATTCATCTTGATACCGCAGGGTGATGGAAATGTAGCCGGATGCGTCCACCTCCACCCGCTGGATTAAGGCGTGGGCGATTTCTTCCGTCAACCCGGTTTCATCGGCAAAATGGCTGCAGGCTGTAAGCCACAGGTTTCGGGTAGTCTGCCGTGCCCGTGACGCTTTCTGCTGTTCCAGTTCATCCAGCCTTGCCTGAGCTTGTTCCATCTGAGAGCGGTACTGCCGCTTCATTTCGGTGTATTCCCACTCGTCCATCAAGCCGTCCACATAGTTCTCGTACAGGCTGTCGTGCAGTGTTTTGTACCTTTCTAATGCTTGGCTGGCCTTGCGGAGTTCCTGTTCCAAAGCAGATTTGCTCTCCAATATCGCAGGGGAGTGTTCGTATACCTTCACCAGCTTTCCCACGTTTTCCGCTAATTGGATTTCCCTCCGCAGGGTGCCCCACAAGACTTCTTTCAGCTTTGTTTCATACAGGTATTTCCTTGGGCAGGCGGTGCTGTCCGCATGGTGGGTAGGACAAATATAAGTATAATAAAGATGTTTTCCATGGGTGACCTGCTTATAGCGTGTTAACGGCTTGCCGCAGTCGGCGCAGAACACCAGCCCGCGCAGGATGTTGGGCATGGGGTCCAGGTGGTCATATTTTCCCAACGTCTTTTTGTATGTTTCGCTGGCTTTCTGCGCCAATTCCTGCACCTGCCGAAAGGTTTCCCTGTCCACCAAAGGCTCGTGGGTGTTTTTCACAATGATCCATTCCTCTTTCGATGTACGGCGCTGTTTCTGGCCCTGGCATAAGCCTGAAATCTTGCGTCCCTGCACCAGGTTCCCAATATACACTTCGCTTTCCAAGATGTTTTTTAGCGTAAAGATATTCCATCGGGCGTTTACATAGCGGTCGGTCTGTATCTCCCCGGTTTGGCGCTTGTACTGCGCGGGGGTTGGTACGCCGCTGTCGTTGAGGTGTTTCGCAATTTTATTGAAACTCATGCCCCCGGCCCGCAGCCTGAAAATGTCCCGCACAATGGGGGCAGTAGAAGGGTCGGGTTCAATCTTGTGCTTGTCAGAAGGACACTTCCGATACCCGTAAGGCGCCCATGCGCCGATAAACTCCCCATTTCTCTGCTTGGTTTGAAGGGCGCTGCTGACATTCCGGGAGATATCCCGGCTGTAAACCTCGTTCATGATGTTTTTCAGCGGCACAATGTAGCCATCCTGGGAGCGCTCGGCGGTAAGGGTGTCAAAGCTGTCGTTCACGGCCACAAAACGTACATCCAGGAAGGGGAAGATTTGCTCCAGATATTGGCCTGTTTCCTTGTAATTGCGCCCGAACCGGGACAAGTCCTTCACCACAATGCAGTCGATTTTCCCGGCCCGCACATCGTCCATCAGCCGCTCAAACTCTGGACGCTGGAAGTTCGTGCCCGTGCGCCCGTTGTCGCAGTACAGGCCGCAAAATTCCATATCAGGCTGGGTTTCGATATACTCCAGCACCAGTTCTTTTTGTGCTTCGATGGTATCTGCCCCGGGCTTACCGCTGTCCTCCACGGAGAGACGCACATAGCCACCAGTCTTGTAAACTCTCTGCTGGGGGACGGTTTCCATTGCCATGGGAACCAGTGGGTTGACTTTACGCTTTGTCCTCGCCATGTCAGCCCACCTGCCTTTCGGCTTGGGCCATGCGGAGTAATTCGGCCTGCACTTCAAACTCGTTTTGCCAGCGGCAGACGATTTCTACCCGCTTATCGCGGAAAACCATCACCCGCTCTATGAGGGACACCACCAGCCGCCTGTCCAGGGCGGTTATATTCTGGTTCTGCCGGAAATGCTCTATCCAGCTATTGTCTACCGAGGCAAGCTCCCGGCCCATTTCCTCCCGCAGGGTTTCGGCCTGCTGCTCGGCTTCTTCGCGGCGCTGGGTGTAGGTCTTTTTCAATTCGCGGTACTCGTTTCGGTCGAGGATGCCGTCTGTCAGATTTTCATACAAAGAGCGCAGCAGCGTGTGCAGGCGGTCGATTTCCGCTTGCTTTTTATCCAGACGCGCCTGCATCTTTTGGATGATGGCCTGTTGCAGCCGTGCAGAATCAACCAGTTTTGATAAATTATCAAGGTCGATAACCTCTTGAATGTGTGCCTGCAAAGCCTCCAAAACCAGGCTTTCCAAGGCTTCTGTCCGCAGACTGTGGGGGTAGCAGGCTTTGTGCTCCTTGTGGTTGGCGCAGACATAATAGACGTACTTTTTCTTGCCGTAGGGCACGGTTTTCCGAATCATGGCCCCGCCGCACTCGCCGCAATAAATCAGGCCGGAAAACAGTTCTACGGGCTGGCCCGCCTGGGATGTGCGGGTGTCCATAGCCAAGACGCGCTGGGCTGTGGCAAAGTCAAACTTATCAATGATGGGTTCATGGTTGTTCTCGATTACCGCCCATTCCTCCCGGGGTTTCTGCACCAAGCGTTTGACTTTGTAGCTGGGCGTGGTGACGCGGCCTTGCTCCAAAACGCCGATGTAGACTGGGTTTTTGAGGATACGCAGCACCATGCCTGCGCCCCACACGGGATTTTCTTTCACCCGGAAGGAGGTGCTATACCGCATTCCCAGGGATTTTTTGTACTCCATGGGCGTGGGGATGCCGCTGGCTGTCAGGCGGGCAGCTATGTCTAGGGCGCTGATGCCGTCCAGCTTCCAGTTGAATATGTCCCGTACCACGTCGGCGGCGTACTCGTCCGGCACCAGCTTATGGCGGTCAGACGGGTCTTTCTGGTAGCCGAAAACAGCAAAGGAGCCAATGAAATCCCCGCGCTGGCGTTTGATTTCAAGCTGGCTCCGAATTTTGATAGAGATGTCCCGGCAGTAAGCCTCGTTTATCAGGTTTTTGAAGGGGACGATAATTTCATCGGATTCCGCTTGGCTGTGCAGGCTGTCGTAGTGGTCGTTGATGGCGATGAACCGCACCCCCAAAAAGGGGAAAATGCGCTCGATGTACTCGCCCGCTTCCAGGTGGTTGCGCCCAAACCTGGAAAGGTCTTTGACCACGATGCAGTTGATTTTCCCAGCCTTGACCTCGCCCATCATCTCCTGGAAGGCGGGCCGCTGAAAATTGGAACCCGTAAAACCGTCGTCGATTTTCATGCCGCGCTCTTGCAAATCTCCGTGGCGCGACAAATAGTCACGAATCAAATCTTTTTGGCCCGTGACGCTGTTGCTTTCCTCCTTGTCGCCGTCCTCCCGGGACAGGCGCACATAACCGCAGGTGTTCCACACCTGTGTGTCAAGGTTTTTCACTATAAATCTCTCCAATCTGTCAAGACTAATAATCAGCAAAAGCCTTAACAGCGGAGAGCACTGGCTGTCCTGTTAAGGCCATCTTAACATAACTTTTTTGCTGTGTCCAGGGGTACGCGCAAATTTTTTCATCCGCATTTTGCCCGCATATAGTTGACTAAGCGCTGTTCCAACGTCACGTCCGTGTCGGCGTAGCTGACTTTTACCACATACTTGCCGTGCCTGTAACAGTATGGGTTGCCAATCTGGCGGATAAAATCGAGGATGCGTTCTTCCCTGGGCAGTTCGGTGTTGATTTTCACATCCCGGATGTCCCGCAGGGTGGCGGGGTCTACGGTGCGCACGTCTACGCCGCGCATGGCGTCCAGGTTTTCTTGTGTGAGTGGTTCCACGTGATTCCCTCCCTTTATGCAAGTCTATGTTGCCTGTCTTTGTCCACATTCTTACAATCAATCCTTGAAGCGGTAGCGCAGCTTTTTCCCACCGCGATGCTCATTGTATTTTTTACGGATGACGCGGGCAAAGCGCAGCCTGCGCTTGTTAGTGGTGAAGTCCACCTTGGCTTGCTGGGTGATGTCGAATGGGTCAATGGCAGACAGACGGGTCACAAAAACATAATCGTCAATTTCCGTCTCGTAGGTTTTGAGAAAAAGCGCCATACCCGCAATCATCCCCGCTGTGAGGGAGGATTGCGAACCGTGCCATGCCCCGGCCATTAGTTCCAACATTCGGCTAAATGCAGGCCCGCCCAGCAGCTTATAGGCGCTCTTTACGGCCCGGGTCGGGATGATTTCATAGGCGGCATTGGTGGGCTTGTCCAAGGCCCAGGTGAAGCCCGCGTCCTCAATACGCTTGTCGATGTCCAACACGGCAGCGTCTGTGCCCGATTCCAGAAGGGCCTTTATCTCACTGGCAAGCTTCAAATGACCTTTGGCCCTATCCAGCTTGACGTACATCTCGGCCTCCTGGGCGTATGTAAGGCCCGTGTAGACCAGGCAGGGCAATTCGGCAATGCTGTCGGTCAAGCTTTTTATGTCCTCTGGTTCGGCTTTCCACCTGCCGGGATTTACTTTGATTTCATTTATGGATACAAGCATAGGCGTTCTCTCCTTTCCGTTTTTCCCCATGATATAGGGTACAGCCCACGAGCCCATCCTGGCGGATGGCGCGATACCAAAAGGCGGTGGCGGCAGTTGACTAAGCTGCCCAAGCCGGGCTTTCAGTACCCTCCTTTGACCCTGGAGTAGGGCGGCGCATTGCTTGGGGCTGCTATGAAATTTTCAAGGTGCAGATTGCAGGATGAATAATATCTCCTCATAGGTTTAAGGAAACAAAGGGCCTTTTGTTCGGTGAAAAACTAAAAATTTTTTTCGAGTGTAGTCCGCAACTTCTTTAAAATTCGTTTTTTGCGGTCATGTAGTGTACTTAGTGCAATGTGCAGGCTGTGGCTGATCTCCCGCTCCGTCCTTTCTAAATAGAACAATTCCTGAATTAACACAATCTCTTCATCGGTAAGTGTTGCCAGAGCACTAGATAGCTTTCTCAGTGTCTCTGCTTTGTCTATCACATCATCTGGTATTCCCAAGGCTGTGTCAGCAAACTGTGTATCCAATTCCAAAAGGCGGTCAAGAGAATCCTCACGGCTCGGAATGAATTATGCAATGCTATGTTCTTGGTCACAGTCAAACTTTTCTTGCTTCAACTTGTTCATAAAATATTTCTCTTTTTCTGTATAGTGCCAATAGGCGTGGTAGACATCTGCACTGACAGATACTCGCTGACCATTTACGTAAAGGTAATATTTCTCATTATCCACTTTGATCCCTCCGAGAATTTGAATTTGGTGTATTCAAATTTCCGGAGGGCGGGGCGCGTGGTCGAGCAGGAAAAAAGTCTTTGCCACAGTCAGCGTGAGCAAAAAAAGACATAAAGAAAAGGAATATGGAAATTCCATATCCCTTTCTCGTCGATTCTGATTTTAGAGGCACTTCCGCGCTGCAAAAAGCTTTACTTGCAGCTCCGCGAGAGATCGTTTCCACAGACTACCCGGCAAAGAAATAACCGGCCAGGTATTGCCCTGACCGGCTGTTTCTTTAGAGCTTACTTGCGCAGTTCTTCGGGCACTTCGGGTTCGTATGCATTGCCACATGACAATGCGCCTGCGCCTAAGTTGGCAAGAGTCTCAATCAAGGAAGCAATTGCAGACCACAAACTCGTCATATCAACCTCTCCTTTCTTCAAATTTTGGTATAACCATCATGACAGCTACCGCTGCCAGAGATGCCGCAAATATAAAAAAGAAATGGGTGTCGTTCCCAACAAAGAAAGCCAGGATAAGGAACATAATTTCAAAACAAACAAGAAATCGGGAAATCTTCTTATTTGTGATAAGTCTATCTGATGATAAAGGATGCTTTATGTTTTGAACGGGTGTCAAAAACAAAATTATCAACCCGGAAACCAATCCGATTATTAGCGTAACACTTTTTATTGCATACGTTTCAAGAATATAGGCGCTGCCATAAGTTGCTAAGTAGACACCATTTGTAATAAAAAAACATCTTGCATAGGTAGAAGCATGAAAACCACCTGCAAACAAGCGTAGAAAGAAAAAGATGGCAATAAACAGGAGCGATGAAAAGAAATCCTGCATCAAGATAGAAATGGCTACAATAGAGGCAAACGAGGTCAAGGTTGACAGAGCCAATTCACATCCATACACAAGGATTGGACGCTTACTCACATCTATGGAACCACGCGAAAGTAGGAACTCTGTTAGCCTCACAACGTTGTTATGTAGCATATCCTCTTGCCTCCTTTTTTCCAGGTTATAGCATGATAAGTTTAAAAAAATCAGTAGTTTTGCCTGATTTGTGCGATTTTATGTCGTTAATTGTTTACAGAGCAAGGCAGTAGACGTGAACACCCCGTTTTCATAGCGGTTTTGAAGGGAGCCGCCGTACTTTTTAGCTGTATCCCGGATGTTTTTCAGGCCAAGGCCATGCCAAAAGGCATCTTCCAGCTTTGTGGTGGCAAGCTGGCTGTTATGTAGGAAGGGGTCTTCTTGTACGGAATTACTTACCTGGAACAGTACAAAATCCTCCTGCTGGCGGATTTCTACAGAAACAAATCGTTTATCTCTTTCTGCTATTTTTTCACATGCCTCTAGTGCATTTTCAATTTGATTGGACAAGATTGCACATATGTCCACAGGTGAAAAAGAATCCAGGTCCCCAGATCTCACTCGATATTTGAAAGCTACTCCCTTTCCCAAAGCCTGCACATGTTGATAATTTATGATTGCGTCTACTATATCACAGCCACTGCAGCAGAGTTTGAGCTCTTGGTAAGAAGTATCCAAAAGGGATCCCACATATTCATTTATCCGCTCAGCTTGGCCTTTGGCCGCCATCCCACGGATCGCAACGAGGTGATGATGAAAGTCGTGTAGGCGCTTTGCATTGTCCTGAGCATTTTTATGCATCTGCTGATAATTCTGCTCAAGCATTTGATTGCTGCTTTGCAGTAGTTCATTGGTAAAGCGTTCTCGTTCCATTTCAGTTATAGAAAATAGCGCAATGATGACAGCAATCAAGAAACAAAGAAGGTAGGTAAACGAAATGATGGATGCGCCTTGCAATGTGGCATAATCTCCGTATATTGTCATGCTGAACAACATCTGCATGGTTGTGTAAGAAAGCCCGCAGGTAACGAGGAGTAAAATCAAGTGTTTCTTCCTGAGCGCCTGGATTTTCCCAATCTGGTGTCTCAGGAGGAAGTATAGAACGACGTTAAATAGTTTGTCCGATGCAATAAACAGGAATCTCTGCCACCGGGGTTCAAGAAGAAAGAAAAAAGTTTCTTTAGGATTCCCGCTAATCAGCCCAATTCCTAGGGTTATGAGATAATCAAATGTCTGGATAACAAACATTGCCATGATGCCCGCAGTGCCTCGCAATAAAATGCTTCCACTTGATATAAGCACAGATATACCGACCGCTAATATTATTGCACCGACCGGCGTCAAAAACGAAAAGAGGGACAGTTTATTCATCAAGGTGACGTAGATAGACATCAATGTTGTGAACAATACCACCAGAAAAAGGTGCTTTTTATCAGAATGTTTTCTTTCCCCCGCTGCCACAACCGTAGAAAGAATAACTCCACATTCCATAAATGTTGCAACAAACTCCATAAACTGGGCAAAAGTTTCCATTTTATCTCCCCCAAAGGTTTATGATGGCCTCTTTTACTTTTGGCAGCATGGGCCGGCTGATAGGGAGCCGCTCTCCGTTTTTCAGCACCATCCAATAGCCGTCTATCCCCCGGGCATAGTCCAAGTTGATAAAGCAGCTTCTTTCTGTAAAGGTAAAGCGTGGGTCATCAATTTGCTCAAATAATTCCTTCAGCCCGCGGTTATCCTGAATATTTCCCTGGCGGGTAGTAGTAATGAGCACACAACGTCGGCTTTTCCGCACGTACATTATGTCCTGGTACAGTACACGGGTAAAATTATTATAGTGCTGTATGAGCAGACATTGCTTGTCCGCTTGTTTTAAGGCTTCCAAGGCTTCTTCCAGCGCCTCTGGCAGAGCTTCGGCCAACTCCAGTTTCGCAATGTATCGCAAGGCGTTAACCTTATAGCCCTCCCTGGCCTGCTCAAGATGCAAAGTGAGAAAAATCACAATGGCGTTTGGCTGATACTGCCGCACTTTTTTCGCCACGGCAAAGCCGTCCATGTCGGACATCTCCACATCCAGAATGTAAATGTCAAATCGGTCTCCGTCGGAGACCGACGCTGCTAGTACTTCTCCACTTGTAAAAGTCTTAGTGGCGGCACTTACGCTAGCATTTTCCATGAATGTCAAGATGTGACGGTTGATTTCCAGAAGAATCTCCTTATCGTCATCGCAAAGGGCTATATTTACCATGTCAAGGTTTCCTTTCAGTTTGTGCAAAAGCATATGTGCTCTTCCGGTTAATGTCAAACCAGCGGGTCGAACCTTCCGCTATCACAAGTACGTACAAATCATTTAGGCTCCTGCGGCTATAAGGGTTCAAATTGCTGTTATAGGTGTAAAGACCGGATAGGCCCGTATGGATTGTTTGCTCAATCTTTGAAAGCACCTCCGCTATAGAGGATGTATGGTATTTCGATGCAGTCCAGCGGGGAATGCATTGGCGGATATGCCACTGGTCAGGTGAGTATGTGGCTAGGGGTTGCGGGGCATAGCTAAGTAATATAAGCAATTCTGCTTCCTTCCAATTATCCATTTGAATGTATAAAGGCAGCAGATCATAAAAGTCACAGCCCGAATAATCCAGAAGTTTTAAAACATCGAATAGACCTTTGCGAATTTCTGGTCTAGGGTCTTCCAGTTCCAAATGTATTAGGCTATCCAAAAATCTCTCTACTGTGCTTTTTGTTGTGCAAGTGTAGGGCGAAACCATGTGTGCAAACCTCATTTCATTTTTATTCGGCTTAGCAGGGCGAAGTGAGCCGCCAGCCTTTCAAAGCACATTATACGCCTAATTAAATAGTAAATATATAATTACTTATACTTAATGGCGTGAAATCCTGTTTGTTGGTAAAATATAGGGTACAAGGGGAGAGGTGGGCACATGGAAATGTCTCTTGGGAAACGAATCCGTGAACTGCGGACTATGAAAAACTTGTCGCAGGAAGCAGTTGCGGAAAAGTGCAACGTCTCAACTCCGGCCGTCTCTCATTGGGAGACAGATAGCAGCAGTCCTAACAAGGCACATCGCAAGCTGCTGGCAGATGCGTTGGGCGTTCATGAAAATGATTTGTATGTTGCCCCGGAGATTCCTGTACCGCAACATGTATTGATTTCCGAAATCGTGGACTGCCTGAAAGACATGACAGACGAGGAATTGCGGTTTGTGCTGACTGTAGTCCAAGCGGCGCGGAATCTTACTAACCGCAACTAATATTATAGCAGATTTCCTCCGCATTTCAGTAGTTTGTCGTAAATTATAGGATTTTCTGTACCAAATTGAAAAGGGAGTATGGCTGATAAGCTATGCTCCCTTTTTGTTTTACAATTCACACCGTGCAATTGACAATTCAAACAAAATTCCTGATTTTTAAAAATATATATGATACACTATAGACAACACAGAGGATTCCCCAAAAGGAACCCGAGTGTTACCAGAAATGTTCGACTAAACCTCTGCCGGCTTCAAGCCAGAAAGAGATAGGTGATTCCGATGCAGTTGTAGTATTTCAGAAACGTGTTATGCAATTTTTGGAAAGAGGTTTAACCTATGTTAAAGAGAAAATTTGTCAGCAGAAAAGTAGTTTCTTTTTTACTCGCTTTTGTTTTTGCTTTGAGCACATTTATTCCAGTCCAAGCTGCTGAAATGGGAACTGAAAAGAATCTCGTCGCCAAGTATTCCGAACTAGGCGATAACGACTTGTTCGTAACAGAAGAAGTGGCAACCTATATCGCCAAATTCTTTATCAACGATATGGTTGCAACTGGTCAGACTGAGTGGACCCAGCAAACAAATGTAGAGTCTGTTGTCGCATTGTATGATGAAACTGGAATGGACGTGATGGGGTATAGCATTGAGCTGAATCAAGGGTACATTGTAGTTTCAGCGTATATCGACATGCCTTCAATTATTTTAGAATGGTCCGATGAAGCGGAACCTCTCTATCAGGAGAGTGAACCCGAAGAGATTGAAAAAGTCCTCTACACGAACACTTTAGAATACTATTGTGTTGATAAAGCTGGCGAACTCCGCACGGTTGATGGACTTGAGGTATCTCAAAATGAGCTTCAAGATTCTTTATCTAAAATGCGGGATGTTACTAATGTTGATGAAGATTTGATCCAGGATATTGTGGTTTCCAAAGAGCAGAATGCAAGTCTCATTTCCCCCCAGGATAATAGTTCTGGTCAAATTATTACAGATCCGTTTACGTATGCTAAAAACGTTTACGGCGGTACATGGTCAGCCCTCGAATGGGCAAACAATTGGGAAAATTACATGAACTTTTCTTCAACATCTGATTTCCTTTGGCACAATAACCATTGTGGCCCTACCGCAATTACCAATATTATCAAATCATATGGTAACAAATATAATGTATCCTCTATTAAAAACAGCTCAAGTCAAAGTGTTTTTAATAGGTTAATGGATGTGAACGCTGAAAACGGTTACAATTATTTCAAGGAAAATGGGGATGGTGCCGGGACTACGGTTTCAACCACCAGCGATTTTATTAAAAAGGGATTCAAAAAATTCAACGTAAATGTGCAAGTTTATGGGATGTATTCGCCTACATACCAAGATATCAAAAATGCCACTACTGGGAACAGGTTGATGTATCTGATTGTATGGAACAATAAGCCATACGGAAATCATGCGGTTGTAGGGTATGCTTATAACCGGTTGAAAAATCAAAAAGGTGATTTAAGCTCTTACTTAAAAATTGCCGATGGATGGAGCCATGAGGGCAGATACCTCCCCATTAGTACTCTGGCAAATGACAAGTATTATGAGGCGTATTTTGGTTAATCGGGAGAGACTAATATATGAATCTAAAACGTTGTTTCATGTGTATGACCGTGTTGATTTTATCATTGACGATGCCGTTTACTACCTCAAATATTTGTAGTGCATGTGAAGAAGGACAATATGATACCTTGTCAGGAATACTGTCCTCTAAAGACGGACTGGATTTTCATCTCCTTTCCAACGATATTGTACGTATTATTGTAACAAATGGTAATACCGGCCGTACCATTTATCTTGAAAGTGATAAAGATTTGGATAAAGTCGTTGGATGTTTAAACTCTTTTCATTACAAAAGCAAGATAGAAGCAACAGAATCAGTTGGATATCAATATATGCTTCGAATTGAGTTCAATGAATCTGATAATCCGCCTTTATCGTTCCAGTTTACCCCCAATAGTATTTTGGTGGATGGTGAATGGCTCATAAGTGATGAACCTTTGCTTTCGGGAATTGTATCTCTCCTTCCCGAAGACGCTATTTACTTGTTTGAGGATGTTTCGTCCGATGACTACTGGTATAATGATATAAAAGATTCTGTGGAACATGGAATCCTTTGTGGAATTTCAGACACGCATTTTGCTCCACAGGCTTCACTAAACCGTGCTATGGCAGTTACTGTTCTTCATCGTTTGGCCGGCTGCCCAGACGAACAGGGCGGCCTTCCTTTTCAAGATGTTGAAAGAGATGCTTGGTACAAAAAAGCAGTGGATTGGGCATCTGGGGCAGAAATAGTTTCTGGTACGGGAAAGATGTTATTTTCACCAAGCAGTCCTGTGACTAGAGAGCAGATTGCCTTGATGATGTACAAATATGCCCAGCTCAAATCTTGTGCAAACGCAAATGGCAATCTTGTGAACTATCCCGATGCGGATCAAGTTAGTTCATGGGCCAAAGAAGCTGTGGAGTGGGTGACTCGTGCTGGAATCATCCAATGCAAGCTTGACATATCTTCCCAAAAGGCAATCATTTTAGATCCGCAGGGGAACGTTTCCCGCGCCGAAGCGGCCGGGATGATAAGAAGATTTCATTCTTATCTTGACTCTGCAAATGGCGCCGTGTAATAGCAAATTTGTTGCCAAACATTGAACATTAAATTCTGAGAGAAAGTGTAAACATGAACAAAATTAGACGAATGTTAGCTATGTGTCTGGCGTGTGCATTGTTATTGTCTGCAATGGCGCTTCCAGCGAGCGCAAATAACAACACTGATACGGATTTCATGATTGCAATTACAGTTCCTGGGAAAATACATAAAAATTCCAAAACAGTGCAACGAGCGAAATATGACGCATCTTCTTCCTATATCAATTATGGTACGTGGGCAAACGGAACTCCAGCATGGGGAGTAAACCAATTCGAGGCTTTCATATATGATTCGCGAACCTATGGTGGGAAATTTGAAGATTGCTCTAGTGAAACATATAATGGATATAAGCGTTCAAGAGCAATTGTAAACTTTGGGACAAGGGGCCTGATTCGTCAGGATATTTGGGAGAAGTTTTATAAAAATGATAACGTTTATCCCTATGGACAGATTTACGGGGCAAGTGTTGGCTATGCGGGCCGTGCTGAGGGATGTTGGAGTGTGGATAGTGTAGGAGACCATTATCAATATTACAATTACGTTCTATAATTTCACATCAAGCTAAAGAATAAGGGTGAGTATATCTCACCTTTATTCTTTAATACTGGAGGAGATATTGTGAAAAAACAAAGTATTCTGATGCTACTATCAATCTTTCTTTTTACCTTCTTTTCGGGCTGCTCATATGTAGATATTGACAATAATTTGCAAACTAGGATTCATCAGATAAACAGCAAAGAGGCGAGTTCTGCTCCAGATGGAAGAGCGTATGTGGAAGATTCATCGCTTTCAGAAAACTATATTGATTTGAAAGGAATAGGTGGGGCCTTTTCTGCCTACAAAAATTATTCCGTTATTAATATGAATGGTGCAGAAATAGCTACTATTGAGAAGGGAGAAGAAGGAGTGACGTATACCCTTAAATCAGTTCAACTATTTGATTCTATCTACACTTCAGATGTTGATATGTACGGTTGTCAAATAGATGATGTTGAATTCTTAGAGTCTACACCATTTATATTGGTAGAAATAGAAGCGTCATATATTGCTCCTTCTGATAAAAAGAAAGAAATCGTTGCTGATGCTAACGAAATATCCGGAATGGCAGTGGAAAGCCAACCAGGAAAGCAATTGCCAGAAGGAATGTTTCCGACAGTTGCTTACTTTAGCTTACGTCCCCCAAAAGATGATTCTGTCCTGGACTATCAACACAATTTCTTTTCCTACCGTATTAAAGATGGCGAACCTGTCAAGTTCCAGATCGGGTTGTTTTGTGGACAATCATACATTGACAACAAAAACGTCTATTTGGAAGTCAACGCAAGTCCTTCTATCAAAGACAAGGTGACAGGCGACACTACACGCAAACTATTTGTCCTGTTTCCAGAAAGTGAGGAATGATATGGAACAATTCAGTCATGTAGTTGGAATGGAGCTAAAAAAGGCTTTCTGCTCGAAAAAGTTTCTTTTTGGAATGTGTTTGTTGCTATTATTCTCAATCCTAAGTGCTGTTTATATGATCGAGAGCCGGGCAGGATACAATCCGGACGCTATTCTCGCTGGTATGAAAGATGGAAAGTTTACCCGCAATCCCGATTTGGCCCTTTTCACGTTTTATAATTCCTGGATGGGTGGTGATGATCTCTCTTTGGCTTCCAGTCTCTTTTACACATTGCTTCCGGTAGGGGCAGCCCTTCCATTTGGATGGTCTTTTTATTTGGAGCGGAAGACAGGCTATCTGAAAAATATTTACACACGGGTGGGCAAGGGAACTTATCTGGCTGGAAAAACCATTGCGGTTTTTTTGTCCGGTGCTGCGGTAGTAGCAATCGGATTGGTTGTAAACGTTATGCTTGTGTTCGCGAAAATTCCCGTGATTACGCCCTTTGCGGGCTATAACTTTTACAACCATATCTATTTCTGCAACCTTTGGGCAGATCTATATTTTTCTGTTCCGTGGTTATATGTACTGCTTTTTGTCTTACTAGATGTGTTCTATGGTGGAGTATTTGCCTTACTTACTTTTGCAGTTGGTTTCTTTTTTCGCAATATATTTGCAGTGTTGTTCACGCCCTTTTTGCTAATGCTTATGGCTGGCTATTTAGAAGGAATTTTTTTTAATAATCGCGTAGATTTTGTGCCAGCAGAATGGGTTCCCACATTATTCCTTCATCCCCAGGGAGTCCATTTTAAAATCATGGGCTGGGTCGTAGCTCTGGTGACAGTATTGTTACTGGCCTTTTCTCTGCTTACGATCTACTTTCGAGGTGTGCGCTGTGAAACTATTTAGCCACATTAAATTCGATTTGACTATCGGCTTATGGCGGCAAGGTATGTGGATTAAGTATCTTTTGTGGTGCGGTCTGCTTGCATTGGCTACCTTGGAATTCTCCGGAAGGGTAACTTCTCTGAAAATTACCCAATGTACCTATGGGGACTATCTACTATACATTTTTGGTGGAATGCGTGAGTATATTCCCATACCGGGAGAACCCTTCCAGATCCCCTATCTATGGGCTGATCAACCATATTGGAATTCTCTACTTCACCCTCCACTATATGCACGACGATCTAAATGGTCTTGGTCAGCAGATGATTCTTCGTTCTAGGAGTAGGTCGGTATGGTGGATTTCCAAATGTATCTGGAACGGGGTAGTTGTGTCGCTTTTTTACCTAATTGCCTGGGGAACAGTACTGCTTTCGGCAACAACGTCTGGGAATTGCCGCAGCAATTTTAGAACGTCCTGCTCTTTTGCTGCTGGATGAACCCACAAACTCCTTGGATACCAGTGGTGTGAAATTAGTAAAGAACATTGTTCAGGAAGAAAGGGACAGGGGCGCTACGGTAGTACTCTCCTGTCACGATGGGACAATTTTAATGGAACTGGCAGATGACATTCTGTCCATTGAGGGAGGAAAGTTGGTGTCCTCCCGTAAAACAGAAGAGGAGGTATTGACATGAATGTCAGGAGATCTGTATGGAAACAGACGGCTTTAGTAGGCATCTTAGCTGTTATCATAGCCTTCATTCCTCTCTGCATGTACAATGGAGTGAGGATAAACCAGGATAAAATCAGTCCGCAGGTGGAAATGTTCTCCCTTGGAGATGCCGTAAATCTGGAGGAGAATTTTTTCTCAGATGCAACTGAAAACCCTAACGGTTTGCTCATGTGAGATAAAGAAGTAAAAGAAGTGTAAAAAATTTTGCCGTTCCCTGTCCGGCTGACTGCCGGACGGGTCGGGCTTTAGTCGGGCAATTCTACCTTGCCGACAAAAGAGTAATAGATTTCGATTTCCTGTCTGCGGAGCTTCCCCCGCCGTTTCCCGTCAAGGGCTTCCGATTCGTGGATTACGATTTTCTCCACAAACTCCCGTAACAGGGTAGGGGTGAGTTCCTCAAAGCTGGTGTACTTGCGTACCACTTTCATAAACTTTTCAGCGTTTGCCGTGGCTTCCAGCGTCTTAGAAAGCTCGCTCTGCAAGGCGGCGGCTTTCTCTTTCAGTTCCTTTTGCTCGGCTTCGTAGTCTGCCGACAATTCCGTGAAACGCTCGTCCGATATGCGCCCGGTCACGCTGTCCTCATACAGCCGCTTGAAGATAGCGGAGAGTTCCGCAATCCGTTTTTCTGCCGCTTCCAGCTCTTTCTTCTTGGCGGCGTTCCGGCGTTTGCTCCCGTCCTCGGTCTGCTCGGTCAAGAGCTTCATAAACCGGGCTTCATGCTTGGCGGCGTAGCTGGTGACTTTCCGTAGGTTCTCGGTCACTCCCTCGGTCAACAGGTCGGTGCGGATAAAGTGCGCCGTACAGTCACGGGTTCGCTTTTTGTAGCTGCCGCATATGTAGCAGTCCTGCCGCCGTTTGGCCGTCTGGTATCTCTGCTGGTACATGACGCTGCCGCAATCGGCACAAAAGAGTATGCCGGAGAACAAACCCACTTCATCATAGCGGTTAGGGCGTTTGCGCTGCTTGCGTAGCTCCTGCACACGCTCCCATGTTTCCCGGTCAATGATTGCTTCGTGGTGGTTCTCAAATACCGCCTGTTTCTCCACGGGGTTCTCTACGCTGTGCTTTACCTTGTAGGACGGCTTCTCGGTCTTGAAGTTCACAAGGCAGCCCGTGTATTCCCGGTTTTCAAGGATATGCGCCACGGTGTTTGTCGCCCACCTGCACTCATAGCCGGGGTGGTAGCGGCGGGTGCTTCCCGTCCGGCGGTATTCCAGCGTTCCCGGCGTGGGGATTTGCTGCTCGGCAAGCATACGGGCTATCTTGGTCGGTCCGTTCCCGGCAAGGCAAAGGCTGTATATCTGCTTTACCACGGGGGCGGCTTCCCCGTCAATGATGAAATTTTCGTCCTCGTCCATGAGGTAGCCATATACGGGCTTGCTTGTGACGGGCTTCCCGCTCATGCCTTTTGACCTCTTGACTGCCTTGATTTTCTTGCTCGTATCCCTCACCAGCCATTCGTTAAAAATGTTACGCAAGGGGGCAAAATCGTTGTCGCCCTGTGCGCTGTCAACGCCGTCATTGATGGCAATGAAACGGACGCCGTTCTGTGGGAAAATCATTTCCGTGTACATTCCCACTTGCAGATAGTTTCGCCCTAACCGTGACATATCTTTTACGATAACCGTTCCCACAAGCCCCGCTTCAATGTCGGCAAGCATGGACTGGAAGCCGGGTCTTTGGAAATTTGCCCCGGAGAATCCGTCGTCCGTGTACCATTTGAGGTTGGAAAAGCCGTTCTGTTTTGCGTAGGCTTCCAGAATCCGCTTCTGGTTGCTTATGGAGTTGGATTCGCCTTGGAGCGTGTCCTCGTGCGACAATCTCGGATAAAGGGCGGTAATGAGTTTTTGGGTGGTCTGTCTTGGCATAATGTCCTCCGTTTCCGACAGCCAGCCCCACTATTCCGTAGGTTTATTATACCATAGGGCGGGGCTGGCTGTACAGTCTTTTTTGCTTCTTTACCGCCCGTCAAAATGACGGTTTTTATCTGCGGGTTGTCATGCGCTGTAAATCGGCTTGTGTCCGGCTGCGCTTTCGGCTTCCAGCACCTTCATCATCTTGTCGGCGGCGGTGGCGGTCGTGCCTTGCTTGAAGTAGCCGGAAACCACAAGGACGGTGTTCCCCCGGCGTACCTCGGTCACGCAATCCGGGCGGCGGGCGGTAGTGGCGGTGCTTCTGTTGGGGGTGTCGGTCATAGGCTCTCCTTTCTGTTCAGCAGCGTTTTAAGCTGTTCCATTTTCTCCCTTGCTCTGGCTTTCCTGAAATTCTCCCCGGTAATGCGGACGGGGGTACACATTTCCGTAAGGCGGTCATATATCCGGGCATGGGCGGTGTCCTCCGGGTTCTGCAATTCTTCCAGCGTCAAGTTTGTTGTCACGATTAAGGGCTTTCTGCTGCGGTATCGGCTGTCAATCACGTTGTAAACCTGTTCAAGCCCGTATTCCGTGCCACGCTCCATGCCGAAATCGTCAAGGATAAGCAGAGGGAAGCTGCAAAGGCGGGCTATGTACTCGTTCCTGCCCTTATAGCTGGCGGCAAGGTCATTGAGGATAAGGGCAAAGTTTGTCATGCACACGGAAACCTCTTGCTCCATGAGGGCGTTGGCGATACACCCGGCGAAATAGCTTTTGCCTGTGCCTACCATGCCCCATAACAGATAGCCGATATTCCCGGCTTTCATTTCCTCCCAACACTCTACATAAGCATGGGCTTTGTGCATTTGGGGGCATTGCCCGTTGTCGTTTTCAAACGTCCATTCCCGCATAGCCGGGTCGGTGAAGCCTGTCCGTTTCAGCCGTTCCACTTCCTCCCGGTGCTTGTATTCCCGGTGGCTGGCTTCCAGCTTTTCCCGGCGTTTTCTCTGGCAGTCACATTCTTTCGGGTGGCGGTCACGTCCGAAAAATGTTTTGCCCTCCGGGAAGTAGGCTTCTTTGGGCTGGCGGCAGCTCCCGCAATATAAAAGCCCGTCCTCCCCGGTGTAGTCCTCTGGCTCTGCTCCCTGTGCCGTGGCAAGCCGGAAAATGGCGTTATCGTAATCACACATAAAATCGTCCTCCTTGTTCATGGTCTTTTACGTCCTGTTTACGGGGCGTTGTGTCTATGCGGTTAAAGGCTCTCGCCCTCCTTGTAGGAATAATCGGGAATTCCCTTTTTTGGCTTCCCCTTTGCCTTGTCATCAGCCGCCCAACGCCGGATAGTGGCGGCATGGTTCTTGTAGTTCTTCCCGCTGGAAGCGATATAGCCGGATAGACGGTCAATGTAATACTCCCATTTGCCGGGAAGCTCCTCTTGCAGCTCCGCAAGCTCTTTTTCTGACAGAATGACGTTTTTGTATCTGCCAAAAGGGGCGGGGGCGGTCTGTCCTTTCTTTAGCTCTCCCTCTCTCTTTATCTCTAACTCTATATCTATCTCTTTCTCTATCTCTATCTCTGGTGGACAAATGTCCGCCCCGTCTGGTGGACGTTTGTCCGCCACGGCTTCCGGCAATGCCTTTTGCTCCTGCAAAGCCAGCCTTGCACGGCGTTTCCTCTCCCCCTCGGTAGAGGACTGACCGATTAGGAGTTCTACTGTGGTAGAATCTTGCTCTTAAAAAGTGGCGGCTTCCTCTGTGTGGGCTTTTGCTGATAACCCCGGCTTGTTTGGCGTGGATTCTGCCAGCTATGCGGCGGTATTTCTCCCTCTATTACTTACTACGCACGGCAAGGCAAATCTGGCAAAGTTCCCCGAAATTTCTTTTCGTGTTTTCGTAACAGAATTTGACAAAAACGGAAGAATCAGCTCCGTTTTGCAGTGATATACGGACGGTTTCAAAAAATGCCAAACTTTCCGGCAATTATTTTTCCCCTTATTACCTACTACGGGAAAAAAGAAAATTTAGGCAATGTTTTCCAAAAGTATTTGAATTATTTTATTGCGGTACAAAATCCGGCTTGGTTTTTGGCGCAAAAAAACAGGAAACCTTTTCTTGATTTCCTGTCTTTGGCTGCCGCTGATGAGCGGCGGTTATTCTGTTGTTATTCCCCGGACGCAAACTTGTAGCCCACGCCTAAAACGGTCTTTATGTAGGTAGGGTTTTTGCTGTCCGGCTCTATCTTTTTCCGCAAGTTGCATATCACGCTGGCAACGCTTGACTGGCAGCTTTCACTTTCCATGCTCCACACGGCTTCAAAGATTTGCGCCTTTGTGAATACCCTCCCCGGACTGGCGGCAAGGTAGCAGAGTGCGCCGTACTCTAAACGTGTGAGAGGAATGTCTGCCCCGTCTTTCAGTACCCGGCGTTGGTGCGGTCTGATTTCCAATCCCGGAAAAGTAAGTGCCGGGGAGTGGGGCGGCTGCATGGCTTCCAGCGGTATCATATCCGCAAGGGCGGCTATGGCTTTCTCAACCGCTTTTTCTTCTGTGTCGTTAAATATAAGCATGACTATTTTTGCGACAAATCTCACCTCCTGTTAGGTAGGCTGTCCGTCAAAGCGGAACTGGAACAGGGCAGCAATAAGCCGCCGTTTAATGTTGTCCTCTGTGTCCTTGTTGACCTGTCCGTTTTCAAGGGAAGCAAGCCGGATTCGCTTGCTGTAATGCCGTAAAACCTCGTCAATGGCTTCCGGCTCTCCGTTGGTTGCTCTGACAATCGTTTCATACGGTACAAGTTTAGGATTTCTCATGGAAAAGTACCTCCATTTCTTTATGCAGCATTTGCAAGGCACTGTGTATGTGATGCCACGCCGTACTTCGGCAGCGTCCGTATAGTTCCCCGATTTCCTGCTGTGTGTAATGTCCGAAAAAGTAAAGATAAATGATTTCCCTCTTTTTCTCCGGCAAGGCAGACAAGGCTTCGGCAAGCTCCCCGTTTGTGAAGATAACCCTCTGACCGCATATCATAACTGGGTATTGCTTGTAGGGGTCTATGTAATATGTGTCTGACGTACAGAATGGATAAAACTTTTCTTCCGTGAGATATTCAAAAGATATTTCCCTTTGCCGCCGCTTATCTCTGTCACGCCATGCGTTGATAGCGGCATAGTGTATGACAACTCTGCAAAAGGCGTTAAATGTGTATTCGATATGCTCCTTGTATGCTTCTGTACAAGGCATGGTAATCCCCCTTTCCTACTAAGTGGCAGTTAAGATTTTAATGATAGTAAGGGGCGGCAGCATTTTTTGCTGTCGCTCCTTGACTACCCAGCAGCAAAGACAGACGGGGCTGTCAACGGCGGGCGAAGCCCGTTCATCTTGACCGTTGACTGGCTCGTCTGTCTTTGCTATTTATCAATTCTTCGTAACAGAATACTACACATAACAGTAGCTAAAATAAAAATCAAGAGCAGTGGCAAAAGGCTTTCAAATTTAAAAGCATTTTCCGCCAGTAGTTTATATCCCCATGTAGCCGGAAATAGTTTTCCTATTGTTTCAAACGTTTTTGGAAGTAGTTCAATAGGAAACATAATTCCAGAAAGCATGGTTGACGGCAAAAAAACAATAATAGAAAACATAGAAGTTTTTGCCTGGTCTTTTACTGCCAAACCAATTATGCTGGCAATACTTAATGATACTGCAATAAAAACAGCGAGGCTGATGAAGTACATACCCGGATTTTTTGGTATTTCAGCGTTAAAAGCCAGTGGCGCAGCAATATATAAAATAATGCTCATGAGGAACAAATGAATATACGCTGAAATGTTTGTTAAAGCAAGACCTAATATTAACGGAACACCATTTGCTTTATAGACTTTTTTAATATCACTGCTGTAAATTTCAACAAGAGAGGGCGGCAGACCAATCAACGCCCCCATTGTCACACCAAATACAGTCATGGACTGAATAAGCGTATATCTCGCTTCCGGCATGACTGATGTAAATATACCGCCCATAATTACAAAGAACAAAAGAGGTACGATATAGCAGGTTATAAGTAATGTCTTACTCCTTATGTCTAACTTCCATTGTAAAGAAACTCCGTATAAAAAAGCTCCCATTGTTACTCCCCCTTTGCAATTTTTATAAAGTGCTGTTCCAGTGAACCACGGTCTATCTTAATATCTGTGATAGTTTCTCCTTTTTCCTTGTACTGCATGAGCAGCGAAAGTAGGGAATTTCCGATATTTTCCGATTCATAGTTTTCAGTCCTGTTTTCCGTTTGGATTGTGATATTATAATGCTTCCCGATTGTATCGCCCAGTTGCCCGACAGTCCCGATAAAGGCAATTTTGCCGCCGGAAAGAATAGCAATCCGGTCACACAAATTCTCAACTTCTGCCATATCATGGCTTGCTAATATGATTGTCTTTCCGATTGCTTTTAACTGACGGATTTGTTCATGTAAAGATATTTGCCCCTCAACGTCAAGTCCTGCTGTTGGTTCATCAAGAAACAAAATGTCGGGATTTCGTGTTAATGCAAGCGCCAGATGGAGCCGCCGCTTTTGCCCGGTTGATAATTGATAATAAGGCTTTTTTGAAAGTTCATAAATACCAAGAGCGTCAAGCGTTGCTCTGTCAAGAGAGGTCTTATTCCATTTAGCAAACAGCTTTACAGCTTCCAGTGCTTTAATGTATTTCGGCAAAGAAGCCGATTGTAATTGAATGCCCATGATTCCATTTATAGTAATGTTTCCGCTGTCATATTTTCTTAAACCCTCGATACATTCAAGCGACGTGGTTTTTCCAGCTCCATTCACGCCGAGCAGAGCAAAAATTTCTCCTTGTTGTACGCTAAAATCTAAACCATTCAGCACAATGTGAGTTCCATAACTCTTTGATAAATTGCTGATTTTTATAGCTTCATTCATTCTGTTTCCTCCTTAAATGGGTCAATGCCTAAACGGGAAAAATAAACACCTAATGCTTGTTCAACATATCCGTTCGCAATATCCTGGGCTACTTTCCATTTATGGTCTGCATTCTGAAACTGCCCTAATTCAATCAGTCTGGGAAGCATACTCATATCTCCGCCAGTGAAATCCATAATCATATCCCAATAGGCTTTTGCAAAATTCTGTGTCTCATCACTATCCGCAGGAATATTCGCATTTTGAAGTCTTATTGCTTCGTTTTGAAGCTGCATGAAAGTGTTCACAAATGCCGTTCCGCTATCTTTGTCAAAATGGCTGCGGATATGGTCAAGCGTTTGGTCGTCAAAATGTTTAATCAGCCAATAGAAATCGTTTTTCATTTGCAGATTAACAATAATATCCGCATATTTTTTGAAATCAACTGATTGCATTTGAAGGACTTCTTTCCGCAGCACCTCCAATTCTCTCAACGATTCAGACAGACTTTCTATTTTCCGTTTGACAGTGACTGCCTGCTCCATTAGAACATCAGCAATTTCATCTGGTGTATCAAGCAGAATCAGTCGATTTTTTATGTCGTCCAAAGAAAATCCCAAATGTTTGAGCGATAAAATCTGATGAAGTTTTACTATGTCTTTATCTGTATATAACCTACGCCCCCCTTCACTCATGGCAGAGGGGGAAAGCAAGCCCTCTCTGTCGTAATGTTGTAATGCCCGTACAGTAACGTCCATTTTTCTTGCAATTTCACCAACGGTCATATAACCTTGTGGTATCGCTTTATGTTTATCCATGTCACACCTCCTCGAATAGTATATCTCATTACGTTGCGTCACAAGCAAGTGCTTTTAAGAAGATTTAAGAAAAAATACGGAATAGTGGGCTGCTGGCGGTCTATCTGTTGTTTTCAGTTGCTTGCTTCTTTACCGTACATGAGCATTATTCCATTACAGTGAACAGCGCGGAGCTGGTAGAGTATGTCCCCTTTCTGGAAAGCTTTGGAATTACCACAAAGGATTTCGGGTATACAGAAGGCTACCCTGCCCCTGAATATACATATTTGCTCCATGTCACGGTTGCCAACACAGACAACACGGAGGGGGCGTTAATGGCAATCAACTACGCTCTGTACGACAAAGCGTTGAAGATTCCCGTAGATTACTCCCTCTGGAGCTTGATGGACGAAGGTTTTCCTGGGGAGGCAGGGTTTCGTTTACGGGAAAATTCTCAGGTAGATATTACTATTCCCTTTACACCAATGTCATTGGACACAGCCATAGACAATGAGAAGTTGAGTAAGAGAATGGAAAACAGTGATTTCTATTTCTGCGTCAGCGAGTTTCCTGTGAGAAAAATGGTTTTGATTAACCAAAAAAATTGGTGATTTTTAAATCTATTGATTGGGGGACTGTACGTCGCCGCCTGCGTACTGGGTGCCCAGGTAGTAGCTGTCATGCTCGTGGGCAGAAAGTTCATCCACAATGGCCTTTCTCGTCACGCCGTAGCTGGTGAGATAGTTTGTGCCGCTGCCCAGGTCCGACTGCACCTTAGAGAGAGGGTCGCGGGCATACAATACCGGCTCGTCTACGGCCTGCATCTCGCTGTCAATTTCATTCGGAACATCCTGCGGTACAGATTCGATAGGGTTTTCCTCGATATCGGAGGACACCCCGCTGTCCACTTCCGTTGCGAAAGCAGCCATCGGTACCATGCTAAAGCACAGCACCACGGTCAAAAGTAACGCTAAAGTTCTTTTATAAATTTGTTTCATAGAATCATCCTTTCACAAAAAATGTCTTTCTTCTATCTGCTGTGTGGGCAAACAATCCGGCACCATCCCTCCCGTTGTAAAACAGGCAAAAGGAAAACCCCCTTGTGAGTTCACAAGGGGCCGACCGTTATGTCTATTCAATTTCTATTCCCAATGGCCTGTTTCCTCTATCCACACCTGTTCAGTGACTTCAACCATTTTCAGTCCTTTGTGTCCTGGTACATCTACCACCCAATATTTTTCTCCAGTGTAGATGGGGTCACCAGACACCATGGTATAACTTCCACAACCAGTCATAGTAACCCAATCTATTGAATCTTCTAAATATTTGTTGATTCCTTCTACGGTATCAGCGACAAAGCCACATTTGTTACAACGATATACCCATTCCGTATACCACACATCTTCCCAATGCCCGACTTCTCCCACCGTCACTTCCTGGAGTTCCCAGCGCGTCACGGTTTCATAATGTCCTGGCACGTCCACTACCCAAACCCTATCAGGTGTGGTGAGTGTAGAATTTGCCAGCAGTTCCCGGCAGTTATAGAAAATCTGCGCAACCTGGGCGCGGGTCGCGGTGCCTTTAGGGTCAAGTTTCCCCTCAGACCCATTCAAAACCTTATGGGCCACGGCCCATTCCATGGCAGTACGGGCATAACCCGAAATATTGCCGTTGTCCGTGAACGCTCCCAGCGCGCCCTTTTGGCTGCTCATGTCCAGGCCGCAGCCTTTGGCATAGTTATAGAGGATAACAGAAAGCTGCTCCCTGGATATGTTGCTGCCCGGGGCAAACAGGCCGTCCCCCACGCCGCCCACCAGTTTGTTTTGGCAGGCCCACTCCACAGGCGGGGCAAACCACTGTCCTGCGGGTACGTCGGCAAAGCTGGAGCTGGTATATTGATGAGCGCTGTAATTTTCGGTCTTGTTCGCCAGCACTGTCACGAACATCCCCCGTGTCATGGTGCCATGGGGGTCAAAGGCCGTCGCGGATGTCCCGTTGAACAGGCCCTCGGTTACAGCATAGTCCACAGCCTCATAATACCAGGAACCGGGTTTTACATCAGTAAATTTATCTACTGCTGCCGCGCTGGCTGTCATGGGCAGGGCCAGAACCAGTGTAAAAACCAAAGCAAAGAGTGTCTTTTTCATAGTTCAGCCCTCCCCATCGACCACTTGGATATCATAGTTTTCCAGAAATTCAAAGAGTGCTGTTTGCGTCACCTGGGAGAATATTGTACCCTGCTTTACCGCATAGAGGGTCAGGACATCATGGATAGCCGGGGTCGTGCGCACCGTGAAATTCCCCGTAAAAGTGCGAACAGGCTGTTCATATCCAGCGCCTTGCCGCTCAGGCTGTCCGTGACGTTGGAGTAGAGTACCTGGCAGGTACAATTTTTGTACTGCATTATGTTTGTAGGTTTCACTTTTCAGACTCTTCTCTAGTTCTGCCTACAGTATAACACAATGCAAATAGGTTTACAACCTAATTTTGGTTTTTAGGGAAATGATTTTTAGCTATAAATACTTATGTAAACGTTTCATTCCCAATAAGAAATGCCATTACATACTTCTATTTCTTTGGTATCATTTTTAGGTTTTCAATGGTTAATATACCTTTTTCGCCAGTAACATAAGCTACATTAAAAAATACAGTAAAGCATACCTGGGATACTTTTTTCCACGAAGTTAAATCTCTGGTTGTTGACGGTAACCATATCTGGAAATGTTCCCCCTTTTCGCTTACCGTCATCGTTTTATCAATAATCTTGCTGCGGAGATTGTCTTTTATTTCCAGTTGAAAAGCCTTAATATTCCCCTCGCTGACGGCATCAAACTCCAAAAAATATCCAGCGTCAAAAAAGCCTGACCAATTATCGCATGGGGCATATTCTAACAAAGCCATTGCAAATTCCTTTTTCTCCATCTTTTCAACATTGCAAAGGTCAACTTCCATATCAAAGCAATTCTTATGAGTAGAAATTTTCACAATATCGGGATCAGAATAGGATGTAACCGATTTTATCTCACAAAACTGAGTATAATCGTAAAGCAAATTAACTTCCTCTTTACACATAATTGAATTATCAAATCTGGTATGCTCGTTATTACGATTCGCTTCGTTAGCCATCTCTGCCGTAAGATATCTTGTAAGATTCCTTGAAATTATCTCACTAAATTCTTCATCAGAGCCATATTCTACATAAACTCCCCGATTTCTGTATTTTCTTTTAAAAGCCTCTACTTTCTTTTCTTCTTTCTCATTTCTCTCACTTCTACGGATAGGCTTATCAGAAAAGAATACAAATACCTGCTTTCCCCTTTTTATCATCTCCTCAATTTCTTCTATCGTTCCCGATTTATAATGTTGTGTCGGACTTCCAATTTTATTTCCAAAGATAGCTATTATGGCATCTGATTTATCAAGTATCTGTTTATTGATAATACTTTGTGGGAAATCTCCTGCTTCCGGCATTACATTTCTAGACCAATGAAGTGTCTTTACAAATATATCCATTGACATACCAATAGAATCATTTATATTTTCCACTACCTTCTCTATTATCTCTATTTCTGTTTTCACATCTGAAGGACAAGAAAGCATCAGTCTGCATACTGGCATTTTCTGAAACATAATACACTCCCCTTTCTGCTTTTTATTATAGCAGAAAGGTATTGCATTTTCCAGTTGGAGATTGCAACAATGCGGTTAATTTTCTCTCTCATAGCTGTTTAGGGCTTGTTTGAAAATAGAGAAAGTGCCGAATTTTTGAGACAAAACGAGGCGGTTTCAAGGCGGAAACCGCAAGAAATACTGTCGTATTTCGAGGATTTCCAACACAGAAAACGCCCGTTTTGGACAAAAAGATGGTATTTGCGATTTTTCAAACAAGCCCTAGTCATTCTCCTTTCTCCGTTTTGACAAAAAATAGTTATGTACCCAATTATTGTAAATCAACGCGAAGCCTTCCTAGTCCCATTTCCCTTCTCGGGGATTGGTGGACAGCAGCCGGTACAGCTTCGTGTCCTTGGGCACGGTGCTGACAAATGGGACAAGCGTCCCGCTCACCTTCATTAAGCCATGGCCAGGCGGCACGTCCTTGAAAAACTTCTCCTGGTTCTCCGTGATTTTGTAAAGCTCCGCCAGCCGATGGGCATTGGTGGGGGATTGATTCAGCATCACCACGAAATCGGTGTTTGCCAGCATCGCCCGCCCGGATTCGCTCTCCAAGACTTCTTCCGTGTTCTGGGTAGCCCCGGTGCAGTAGCCGTTATACTTGCGGATTCTGCGCCAGAGATTGGCAAAAAACTTGCCCGTGTCCTCGTCCTGGAAAAGAAGGGCAAACTCGTCCGCGTAGACAAAGGTAATCTTTCCCTGCCTGTAGTTGCGCATGACGCGGCCCAACAGATGGTCTAACGTAATGAGAGTGCCGATGGGCTTCATCTGATCGCGCAGGCCGTTGAGACTGTAGCAAATAAGGCTGCTGCCGCTGTCTATGTTGGTGGCCTTGGAAAATGTGTTCAGTGCGCCATCTACAAATCTTTCCAGCGACAGGGCCAGTTCCTGCGCCCGCTGGTTCTCCATGCGCAGGAGGACGATGCGGAAATCCCCCAACAGTGGCGGGCGGTACTTGCCTTTGGACTTGAGGAAATCCTTGTAGACCATGCGTACCGCCCGGTCAATGAGGGATTTTGTCTGCGCGTCCAACCCGCCCCCTTCGCTTACTTTCTCGCAGAAGGTGGTGATAAACTCGGTTTTGTAGGCCAGGGGGCTGCGCTCCCTCAAGTCCAGTTCCAGGTCAAAGGGGTTGATGCTGTCCTGCCCAACGTGGTACACTTCGCCGCCAAGCTCGGTGGCAACCTTTGCCCACTCCATTTCAGGGTCTAAAACCAGAAAATCCGCCTTGTTGGGCGGGTATTTCAGCCGCAGGGACACCAGTTCTTCCTTACAGAAAAAGGATTTGCCGCCGCCCGTCATGCCCAGCACAAAGCCGTTGCCGCTGCTCTTTGCCAGACGGTCAACCACCACAAGGTTTCTTGTAGCGGCGTTCTGCCCATACAGCACCCCGGTGGGGTCGCAGATTTCCTCTGCCTTGAAGGGTACATAGGCCGCTAAACTCTCGCTGGTAAGGCTTCTGTCCATAGAAATGCGGTCAAGGCCGTAGGGCAGCACCGTGTTCAGCGCGTCAAGCTGCTGGTCGGTGCAGGTGCTGAAATCGCAAGCCTTGCCACGGGTCATGCTGCGGATGAGCTTTGTGTCAGAATCCAACTGTTCCAAACTATCCGCCGTATGCGCCAGGGTGATGGTCGCCAGCACCATGCCCTGGTCGCGGCTGGTGATGTCGTTGAGGTTGTCGGTCAGGCCCTTGCGCTCCTTCTGGAAGTGGAGCGGTTCGGGCATGGCAACGTGCATCCGCTGGAGCTGCCGGTGCTGGAATTGCATGGAGTTAGCCTCCACGGAATCCAGCTTGCGCATATGGAATTTTACGGCCTCGTCCATGGACACGGGCACGAAGTTGACGGACAGAATCATCTCCATATCCAGGTCGGCCAGGGCCATGAGGGTTTCCGGGAAAACCCAGGTGCCGGTGCCGGGTCTTCATCTTCTTTTCTGTTGGTATCATCACATTTTCCTTTCTTTCTGGTTTCGTTGATTATGGCCCGCAAGGGGTTCTCCGGCCGGAAGAACACGGGCCTGCCCAGCACGATTCTTGACCGGATGAACACAAGCACAATCTGCTCAAAGGGCAGGCCGTGCCACTGTACGAAGCCGAACGCCCCAAAGGGCACAGCCGCCGCTACGCAAAGCCAGCTCACCATTTCCATAGGCATACGGCGGTGGCACAGGAAGTAAACGCCCAGGGCCGCGCCCCCGGCCAGGGCCGTGAAAGCCAACTGCCGGAGCGTCATGCCGAAGTAGACCACTTCTTTGTAGTCCCGCACCTCTTTGTTTGATTTTATCTGCATACTGTTCGCCATACTATCACACTCCAAATATTCTATGGGTCACCTGGTCGGCCCCCTTGATGATGCCCAGCAGCAGGAGCATATTGAAAATCAGGGTGTACATATAGGCCATCTCGTCTGCCGCGCTGCCCAGCCATTGGAAGATGTCCACGCTGCCGAAGTCGATAAGCGGGGCCTGGGAGTAGGCGGCGAATATAATCATAGCAAGGCCCACGATGAAGCCCTCCAAACTCACCCCGGCAAAGGCCCGGAGAAAGTTCTGGCCCACGCTTTGGGTGGATTCGGAACCGAAGCAGGCCAGGGGGATGGGGGACAACGCCGCGAACAGGTAGATTTTGAAAAATCTGCCTATCACGGTCAGCAGCAGCGTTACGGACAGCACGATGGCAACGATGAAACCAATCAGCCCCAGCAAAAGCGAGGGTATCTGCGCCAGCGGGTTCAAGATAGACATGGCGGCGGACAGGATGCCCATGATGCCATCATCCCCGAAGTCTGGCGCAGTGATGCCCGCCCAGACGTTGCCATCTGTCAGGCCGCTGGTGAGAAAGGCTTTGGCCGTCAACGCGCCGGTGATGGTGAAGATTCCATTGACCAGCGTCCAGGCCATCCCGATGGCGTACTTCGTCAGGATAAAGCGCACCAGAAGTTTTATGATATGTTCAGGACGTTTCAGCTCCACATAGGAACCGGCTGTGCGCACTACGTTCCACAAAGTCAATATGACAAGCAGGGCGTATGAAAACGCCTGCAAGCCGCCGTTTATCGCCTCCATAGTTGCCGCCACGTTGGGGGCAAAGGCTTCCAGGTCTTTTGTGAGGAAACCGAAGCTGGTTTCCATGGAGAAGCCGAACAGGTCTAAAATCGCTTGAATAAACATGGCTTACCCCTGGATCGCCGCGAGGATTTCCGGCGAAAAAAAGATAATGACAGCTCCGGCAATGCACATCAAGCCTTGTATGCGCTGGCTGGGGTCGTGGCTTGAAAAGGACATCTTTGTGAGGTTGATAACCTTGCGGAGCGGTTCATAGTGGGCCGCTGCGTTCCCGCTGCCCCTGGCCCCAAAAGCGATGGCAAGGGTGCCCTGGTACGAAATGTCCCTGTCGCTGATTTTCAGGACAGCCGCTAAATCCTTCAAGGCTTCAAAGCCCATATTGAGGGATGTTTGCCGGTCATTCTGGTTCATCCAGTTGCCGAATTCGCCGCCCCGGAAACCAAAAGTGTCCAAGTACGCCTTTCCTGTGATTTCCACGCCGCGCCGGTAATCCGGGCCGGTGCGCCGTACATGGGCAAGCTGGGGAGGGGTAAACCGCATTTTCCCGCTTTTATTGCGGGCTTTTGCGTAATCCTGCACCCATTGGAGGGCGGCTTCCCTTGTCTCAAAATTTGTCCGCAGGATGGAATACCCTTTTGCCACATAATAGGTGTTGGGCTTCCAGTCGTTATTTCGGGAATAGGTATGTTTCCCGTCGTTAAAATGGATGGTATAGCCTCGGGGCACCTTCTGTTCTTTGGGGACACCAAACTGCTGTTTCTGCGCTTCCTGCGTGAAATTCCGTTCAAAATGCGCTGCCGAGCGGACTAGTAGGGCTTGAGACAGCTTATTTGTAATAGCAGGGTTCTTTTGCCCCTTTTCCGTCACCCGGTAGTGGGGGCCGCTGGCCCAGCCCTGCACCAGTTCAAAATATCCGTTATCAACAAAGAAGCGGTCAAAGGCTTTCATGGCATCGCCTACGGTGTGGACTTCCGCAAGTACGCTTTGCAGCTCCCGGACAGTCTGGATATACTCTTTTTGCCTTACAAGCCGCATCTCCGGCGAAGAATCCAGGCGGGTGTACTGCGGGGACGCGTTTAGGGTATCCCTGGCTTTTTTGATGAAATACACCACCCCCAGGGGGGTGCCGCCGTCCAGCATGGCCTGATAATCCGTTTTCTTCCAGATGTTGTCTTTCTTTACAAACTTGTCGGCTTCGCGGTCATTCATGGCATCCAGGTCGCTTACATTGAGCAATGTCATTAAGTTAAAGGTATAAAAGAGCAAAATAAGAAAAAAGCATAAAAAAGGCTTGACAAATGGGAAAAAA
>NZ_QWLE01000269.1:0-643 GCF_009917365.1 Neglectibacter sp. X4
ATCCGGTACAACCACTTTGGCATCCACCTTGACAAGTTCCACATCCTGATTTAGAACCACCTTGACATCCACCGGTACAGGCTTTACAGGCTCCTCCACATGAACCGGCACAAGTAGAATTACAACCACCACTACATCCACCAGAACAAGAGCCAGAACATGTACTTGAGCAATTTCCGCAGCCTTTACAAGCTTCACCACAACCGGAAGAACAACCAGCGCCGCATCCAGTCGCACAAGTGGCGCCACACGTTCCTGTACAGCCAACACATCCACTTGAACAACCGCTACCACAAGCCCCGCTACAACTATCGCTGCATGAACCACCACAAGTAGAACTGCATCCACCACAAGAACTGCAACTAGTAGAACACCCACCACTACAACTGCCAGAACAACCGCTACATCCAGAGCATCCAGAGCATCCACTGGTACAAGTACCAAAACATAATCCAGAGCATGCACCTCTACAAGAAGAAGTACTTCCTTCCATACTTTCAGATTCAAGGGTAGTAACAAATTGCTCTAACTCCGTGTTCATTCCACTAATTGGTTCTCCAATTTCAGTCACGTAACCAACTTTGTCAATATCAGCAACTTGTAAAGCAACATTATTTGTTTTCTCACCATGCTCTTTCAAAAT
>NZ_QWLE01000270.1:0-642 GCF_009917365.1 Neglectibacter sp. X4
ACTCTCTTGATGAAGCGCAGGCGATGCTGGAGGAAAGATTAAATGACATGTAAAGTAACGCTTCTACCAACAGCCTGGGAAGATTTGAAGCGTATAGAGGATTGGTACTATTATCAATTTGGAAAATCTACGGCTTTAAAAGTGTCTTCAACCATTCTTAAAATAATCGGTAGACTGGAGTCATTTCCTGACTCTGGCTCATTAACTCCCGATAAATGGCTGAATGAGCAAGGCTATAGGATGGTCATTTGTGAGAAGCATATTGCAATATATAGACGAATTCAGAATGAGGTTTTTGTTTACCATATTGCTGATACGCGAACGGAGTATACCAAGGTGTTTTACAATTAAATATATGCGTCCCACCGTGGGACGAAACTACGATGAGATATGCGCATTTAGGAAAACGGTTTTTAAAATTACATACTGCTTCATGCATTGAAAATACTCTTCTGAGAGACCATGGATGAACTTTCTTTTGACAAATATAGAGAACTGGCGGTTTTTTTTATAAATATTTCAAAATAATACAATTTATTCCTGTTGAAAACAAAGTGAAAGTGTTGTAAAATAGCCATATAAACATTTATGGGGGTGTAAAGGTTTCGACGGGGGTGTAGAAGCTATATAAGATGCTTACTA
>NZ_QWLE01000271.1:0-292 GCF_009917365.1 Neglectibacter sp. X4
ATTTAGGATTGAGTTCTCCGTTTGCTTTCAATGTTCTCCAATAAGGCGTTTCATCTTCGGAACGCTGATAACTCGCCCATGCAACAATGGAAACAAAAATTCCCGCTGTAATTGGTTCTGTAAAATCAGCACCACTCAATTTTGCAAAGTATTTTCGTATTTCCCCAACGGTAATTATTTTACCATACGGAACTTTTTTCATTACTTTGTCATAGTCGATTGGCGGTGCAAAATACATTTTACTGCCACCATATTTTTCAATACTTTTCTGGTCTGTGATAATTTGAAATTT
>NZ_QWLE01000272.1:0-333 GCF_009917365.1 Neglectibacter sp. X4
CCTTATTATCGTGCAACATAGCATTAAAATCTTTTTTATCTTCGTTTGCCATTTCTGCCACCTCCTACTTTAAGGATAATCTGTTTGGCATTCCTATGCAATGAGGCTGTTTGAAAAAATTCGTCATACAAACTGGAATTTGTGGTTAGACGATATTCTCACCCAAAATTATTTTAGGCATTGTAGTTAAACATCTGTTCCAACGTTTGTAAAACTTCTCTATACCAAGTTTAGATACTCTTGCATGAGCTTCTTCATTTTCTAACACCCAATACAACACATATGTTACCTTGCCTACATTTCTCGTGAGTCGAACAGGCAATTCCCCCTCTT
>NZ_QWLE01000273.1:0-639 GCF_009917365.1 Neglectibacter sp. X4
AGATGATGGAAGATACGTCTATGAGGCAGAGGCGTATAAGGATGGTTACGAATATGATTTTGAATTCTCAAAGAGAGGCGCAATCCTTGAGTATGAGAGAGATAAAGTGTAAAAGATGAAAAGAAAGAGGCTGTTTCAATAAGCTACTGAGCAATAGATTGCACCATTTTAGGCAAAAATGCTGGTAATGGTGCAATTCGTGTTTTTGTACCATTTGACGCTGAAACAAGAGAAATAGTGCAGTATGGCGGATTGTTCTTTCTGATTAGTGCTGAGAAGTTTCGATTACTTTTGGCTTGTATGTCATCTTGCAATAATAATTACAAATGGAAGAAAAAAATAGAAGATTAATTGTACATCTCATGGTATACTAGGAGAAGAGAATGACATTATAAATTTGACATATTGATTTGAGGCTAGGATTCAAGATTTTCATCATCGAATAGCGATGAGCGAAAATCGCATAATGTGTAAGCATCGTTAACCACATTTCCATTGTGGTACTCTTGTGCACAACGCTTTTAGTAAAAAGCTGATACTGCATAATATTTCGCTCTGCAAGCAGTCCCAATAGTCGTTTGCTAATAGCTTTGTTTAGTTGCATTTGTCATTTTGTCAATTCCTGTAACAGCACTAACG
>NZ_QWLE01000274.1:0-635 GCF_009917365.1 Neglectibacter sp. X4
AGTCTTCGCCTTCCATATGAGCATCCTGCTCGGTTACGCTAAAGCGATAGGTGTTATATGTTGCCTTATTGTCGCCTTCGTACTTAACAGGATTTCCATCTTTGTCAGTAATCTGCACGGTTTCTGCAAAGGATTTTGGCGGCGTTACGGTATTTCCTTTTCCGTCAACAGCGCCCATATCTGCTACTGTTCCCTTGCCATCTTCTCCGTAGCTGCCAACATAATATCCTTCCGGTACTACCAATTCTTCGATTTCGTAAATGCCGTATTCGATTTCATATGGCAGCACGATTTCGCCGTTCTTGTTAGCATAGAAGACATAGTTCTTATTGGCATCTGCGTAGCTTGCGCCGTTTGGCAGATAACGGTTATAGTTTTCTGCTTCTGTTGGATCAGCTAAATCAGGATTTCCTTTATAGCGGATTCTGAAAGCGGTTCTATCAGCGTCCCATCTTACAGTCTTTCCGGTCTCGCTATTAGTTTTTACAACCTTAATCTTGTTGGTCTTCGCCTTATTATTTACATCTACGGAAATCAGCTGACCGTCTTCACTTACTGTACGGTTAAAGGTTTCCAAAACGTAACCGTTCTTATCAGCCTGTATTTCCTTGATTTCATAAGTACCATAAGGCAGG
>NZ_QWLE01000275.1:0-632 GCF_009917365.1 Neglectibacter sp. X4
AAACGCCTTTATCTGCAAAAAGTCTTTCTGCATGGGAAAAAGAACTGGAAGATTTGTATTTTGTTCGAGTGGATACATCTCATCTGGTAAACTGCAAGCATATTGTGGATGCATATGACGATATCTTTGTACTGCGTGACGGGCAAAAGCTGAAAGTCAGCAGAAGGCGAAAAAAGGACTGCTTTGAGAAATTGCGGCAGTATAACTTGCGGTTTTCTAAATTTGCATAAAGAATAGGAGGAAACGGTATGACACCACTTGCACAGCTACTGGAAGTATTAGTTTTACTACTTTTGTTTAAAGGCGTTCTTGGCTATGAGTTTAGAGAAGAGAATCGGTTTCTTTGTGTAGGTTTGGTGATTCTGTTTGTTCGCTGTGCTATGCTGTTTATCTTGCCGGAAGATTATACTTATTTAATCTGGCGCAGTATACTGTTTCCGGCAGCGGCGATGCCGTTTTTCTTTCATGGCAAGTGGAAAATCAATCTGGCAGCGGGAATCTGTATGATGCAGATGGTTTGGGTCATGTATAGGCTGAATATGGGAATCTGGATTGTAGCAGTCAAAGGTGATGTCATTAAAGTTGAGCTACCTCTTTGTTATTATCTGGGTCTTGCAGAGTGTCTGGTGGCT
>NZ_QWLE01000276.1:0-630 GCF_009917365.1 Neglectibacter sp. X4
AAAAGCAGAGGATTATGTGGAAAATCCGATTTTGTCCTATATTGAATCCTACGCTTCTTCAACAGCAGAGCTGGTCAGCGAGATTCTGCAGTATGCAGCGCCAAAGAAAACACTTATTAAGCTGGAGGCAGAAGCGCTCCTTGCAGGAATGACAATCGATACTAACCGCTTTGCTGTAAAGACCGGCGTCAGAACTTTTGAGGCTGCGGCATGGCTCAGACGATCCGGCGCAGACACTGCAGAAGTAAAGCGATTTTTCCAGACTGATCTGGAGGCATTTAAGATTCGTGCAAAGTGTATTGCAGCTGCGGACTTTCACGAAAAAGGCGTTGCAACCTCCATCTGTGAAGGCTGCAATGAAGATGCGCAGGTAGTAAATTCTCAGGTTGCAGATGAGCTTTTGACTATCAAGGACATTAAAGCTTCCTTTGTGGCAGGAAGAACTTCACAGAGAAAAACAGTAATAAGCGCCAGATCTTTGGGGGAAATCAACGTACAAGTAATTATGGAAAAACTGGGCGGGGGCGGACATCTAACCACGGCGGGTGCGCAGGTGGACTGCAGCCCTGAGGAAGTTATAGAGAAAGTGTTGGAATTACTAAAATAAAAGGAGAGATAAAGATGATTGTA
>NZ_QWLE01000277.1:0-298 GCF_009917365.1 Neglectibacter sp. X4
AGACAGAATTTTATCTATATAGATTGGCACCGATGCCAAAGATGCATTGCAGACAACCTCTTCCCCGGGCACAAAATTTTTTTTGTTGTCGTATTCAGGTCCAATTTCTGACACTGTACCATACACCAGTCCGCCTGTATCCGTCACTGGATTGTGCAGCTTGCCACGTCTGATTACAATGTCCATTATTTTCTGCTTGATTCGCTGGTCGTTGTCATTGGCTTCCAGACAAATTTGTTTAAAGCTGGTTCCCTCTATATGAATTCGCTTAATATCCACCCTAATTTCTGCCGGCGAC
>NZ_QWLE01000278.1:0-311 GCF_009917365.1 Neglectibacter sp. X4
TGTCAAGTCGCCATGCCGAAGTCGGCAAAACATGCTGTGGCTCCAATACACGATTGGTTCCATAATTATGGGTCATTTTCGATTCACTCCTTTTTCATGCGAACCCATTTCGGTTCATTTCCTTTGTAATTTCAATAATAACCCATTGGCACATAATTTGCAATTATTATTTACAGATAATCTTTTTGGTTATATAATAAAAGTAACTTTTTTACATGATAAGGAGAATTAAAATGGAAGAGAAAATCACATCATTAATCAGAGTCAGAATGTCCGCTAAAGATGCTCACTACGGTGGAGAGCTGGTTGAC
>NZ_QWLE01000279.1:0-629 GCF_009917365.1 Neglectibacter sp. X4
ACTCTTGCGGGGGCAAAATCCCTTTCAGAAGCTGCCAGAACCCTCCGTATCACCAAACAGGGACTCAGCTACAAGATGCTAAAATACGATATTCAATTTAAAGAGTAACAAAACAAACGTCAAAAAATTTTGACCCAATCGTCAGGATTTTTTGACGTTTTTGCAATGAAAATTCCTATAATTATAGAATCTTTTGACGATATATACACTGCCAAAAAAAAATTTTTCTTTTTTTCGCATTTATCACCAAACCTCAGATACCTTCAGCAAACAAACTGCATTGTGCCTATATTGGCATGAATATTGCTTTTATTATAAAGCAGTGAAGACAAATAAAAGGAGGAAAACTATGAGCAAATTTATAGATATTGATGCGATTCCCGGCGAACGCTGGTTTCCAAAAGAAACAGGATTTGAAGAAGACCTGCCGCTGTACTGGGGAGACTTTGGTGTAGCATCTGAAGTAGATACCCTGCGCGCAGTTTTGATGCGTCGTCCGGGTAAAGAAATAGAAAACTTTAATGCTGCTGAGGTTCGCTTTTCTGATGAACCCATCGATGTAGAATTAATGCGTGCACAGCATGACGCACTCGCAGATATCTACCGCGACCACGGCGTAAAAGTCTACT
>NZ_QWLE01000280.1:0-628 GCF_009917365.1 Neglectibacter sp. X4
AGGTTTATTTTCCAGTTTGGATATACGGCAGTAAAATCAGCAATCAGTTCTGGCAAATCAGAGTAGATTGACAGAGCGTGCATACCAATTGTTAAAAACTGCTCTTTTTTTAGTGTACGTCTTTTCATTTCGGCAAGAAACTGCTCCCATTCTTCTACCAGATGTGAACCCTGTTTTGCAAAAGCCATCCCATCTTCTGTCAGTTCTACACTGCGATTAGTTCTCTCAAAAAGGGTCATGCCCAGTTCTTTTTCTGTTCTGGCGATTTTCTGAGAAACGGCGGACTGGGTCAGGAACATGTTTGCCGCAGCATTTGTAATGCACTTTTCCTTTGCGACCTCCAGCACGCAGAGGATATCCTGAATATCAATCATAGAAGAAGCTCCTTTCTGCCATTAATTTATTTAATGAAGCCATTATAAACGATAAATTTACAAAACGCAAGAAAAGTCGTAAAATTTACTTAAAGTAACATGTTATTGAACATATCACAAGAATGTGTTGTGAAAAGCTGTGTGGATACAGCTGGCAAAATTCCGTGCAGCAGTGATTCGCTATTATTGTAACGATGGAGGAACGAAATGTTAAAGATGCAGCAAAAGCCTTTTGAACCTGCTTGCTTTTTTGC
>NZ_QWLE01000030.1:0-41050 GCF_009917365.1 Neglectibacter sp. X4
ATCCATCTTTTCCTCTCCTGTCTTTTTTGATGTTTCCATTCTATCACAATTCCTCTACCTTGTGTAGACACTATCTAACATCGTGGACTTAGAGTTTGATGCCGATCAGGAGAACAGGCTGTTTAATTTTCTCCTGTTTCTGTTCCCATATTATTTGAAGACCGCCATGCGAAAAGGTCTCTTCAAAAAATATATCCACCACAGATATCCAGAAACTATTTGGTATTCCCAGCGGTTTTTGCGTGATATACCAGCGTCATGCTTATACCTTACAGGCAGGCAAAAGGCTTGATGCTGACTTGTTACCGCCAGCGCTCAATCTGCGGCGTTAAGAATCCCGGCAATTCCTGAATTTTCGCGGGATGCACGGTGTTGCAAGGGGGCTGGGTTTATGGTATAATTACTGTGCTTTGCTAAATGATTCTGCCACTACGCGCAAACCGGAAAAGGAATGATTCCTATGAAATACAAATTTGCCAGCGACTGCCACAACCACTCTGCCTGCTCCCCGGACGGCCATGACGCCATTGCCGCCATGTGCGCCAGGGCGGCGGAGCTGGGGCTTTACGCCTACACCCTTACGGATCACTGCGAGTGCCAGAAATATGAGGAGCGCTACCGGGAGCGGGTGGAAAACGCCTGGGTACAGATGGGGGCTGTCCGGCCCCCGGAGGGCCTGCGGTTTTACCGGGGCATTGAGCTGGGCCAGCCCAACCAGGACACAGCCTCTGCCAGGGCCGCTCTGGCAGGCCGGGCCTATGATTTTGTCATCGGCTCCGTCCACAATATCCGGGACTATGAGGATTTCTTTTTTTTAGAGTACAAGGATGCTCCCGCCGGCTATATCGACTCTTTGCTGGAAACCTATTGGCAGGAGCTTCTGGAGCTTATCGCCTGGGGGGATTTCGATTCCCTGGGGCATCTGACCTACCCTTTGCGCTACATTGAAGGGGAGCATGGCATTCCTGTAGACCTGAAAAGGCACCGGGAGGCCATTGACGGGGTACTTTCCGCCCTGATACAGGCAGGCAAGGCTTTGGAGGTGAACACCTCGGGCCTGCGGCAGAAAATCGGGCGCACCCTGCCGGACTTGCCTCTTTTAAAGCGCTACCGGGAGCTGGGGGGGCGCCTTGTCACCCTAGGCTCCGATGCCCACTCCACAGCAGACTTGGGAAAGGGCATTGAGGAAGGTATGGACGTGGTGAGAGAGGCGGGCTTTACGGAGTTTGCAGTGTACGAGAAGCGACAGCCCCGGATGCTGCCGCTGGAATAAAGAGTTATAAAACTTAAATGATGAAGTTTTTTGAAGGTTCTTAGGAAACTTTTTTCCAAAAAAGTTTCCTAAGGCAGGGCTTGGGGTGAGCGTCTGCCTGTGGCAGACAATCTGCGAACCGACCGAGCTGGCAGGCGAGACCGGTAGCCCCGCTACTGTTAAGAAAGGATGGTATCAATATGGCAATGGAACAGCTTTTGGAGCTTTTGCAGGACAACGCGCAGCTTACCCCGGCGCAGTTGGCGGTGATGGTAGGCAAGGAGGAGGGCGAGGTGAAGAAGGCCATCGCCCGCTATGAAAAAGAAGGGGTTATCAAGGGCTACCACGCGCTTATCAACTGGGAGCGCACAGAGGGCCAGAAGGCCGCCGCCCTCATTGAGCTGCGGGTTACGCCCAAAAAGGATACGGGCTTTGACGAGATTGCCGGGCGCATTATGAACTTTTCCGAGGTGGAAAGCGTATACCTGATGTCCGGGGGCTTTGACCTGGCGGTGACGGTGGTGGGCCGCACCATGCAGGACATTGCCATGTTCGTGGCAAAGCGGCTGTCCACCATCGACGGGGTGCTGTCCACTGCCACCCATTTCGTGCTGACGAAATATAAGGACGGGGGCGTGGTGTTTAACAGCGACTACGAGGAAATCGACGAGAGAGGGAGTAATTTGTGTGATTGAGCTTAATTCCCTTTTGAACCCCACCATTCAGCAGATAAAGCCCTCCGGCATCCGGAAATATTTCGACATCGCCAACGAGATGGAGGACGTGATTTCCCTTTCTGTAGGGGAGCCGGACTTCCACACCCCCTGGCACATCCGGGAGGCAGGCATTGAGAGCCTGGAAAAGGGCCGCACCCGCTATACCCCCAACAGGGGTTTTGCAGTTTTGCGGGAGGAAATTGCGAAATTCATTTCCCGGCACTATCATGTGGACTATGCCCCGGAAACGGACATACTGGTAACGGTGGGCGGCTCGGAAGCCATCGACCTGTGTATGCGCTGCGTGCTGTGCCCCGGGGACGAGGCCTTAATCCCCCAGCCCAGCTTTGTGTGCTATGAGCCTATTGCCCGCATGGCCGGGGGCGTGCCCGTCATCATTGAGACAAAGCCGGAAAACGGCTTCCGCCTGACAGCGGAGGAGATAGAGGAAAAGGTTACAGACAAAACCAAGCTTTTGGTGCTGCCATACCCCAACAACCCCACCGGGGCCGTCATGCGCCGGGAGGATCTGGAGGCCGTGGCCCGGGTGGTGGAAAAACACAACCTGCTGGTGCTCTCCGATGAGATTTACGCTTCCCTCACCTACGGGGAGGAAGGCCATGTGTCCATTGCCTCCCTGCCGGGAATGCGGGAGCGCACAGTTTTAGTCAACGGCTTCTCCAAGTCCCATTCCATGACAGGCTGGCGCTTGGGGTATGCGGCGGGGCCGAAGGAACTGATAGCCCTGATGACAAAGCTGCACCAGTTCGCCATTATGAGCGCCCCCACCACCAGCCAGTACGCGGCCATTGAAGCCATGAAAAACGGGGACGAGGATATGGCTTACATGCGGGAGCAGTATGACATGCGCCGCCGCCTGATTCTGGACGGCTTAAACAGCCTGGGCCTCAAGTGCTTTGAACCGGAAGGGGCCTTTTACGTGTTCCCCTCTATCAAGTGTACGGGGCTGACAAGCGGGGAGTTCTGCGAAAGGCTTATCTATTCCAAGCACGTGGCTGTGGTGCCCGGGGACGCTTTCGGAGCCTGCGGCGAGGGCTTTTTGCGCATTTCCTATTGCTATTCCGTCAAGCACATCACCGAAGCCCTGGAGCGTATGCAGGCGTTCCTCCGGGAGCTATGAGGGAGCGGGTGTGGCTGGGCCGCTGCCCGGATTATGACGGGGAAGCCCTTTTTGAGAAAATAAGCGGGGCCTTTGAGGCCCTGGGCGTCTATGACAGCATAAAGCCTGGCATGACGGTGGTGTTAAAGCCCAACCTGATACAAAGCTCCAAGCCCCAGGCCGCCATCTGCACCCACCCGGCCTTTACCCAGGCTGTGGGCAAATGCGTGCAGCGGGCAGGGGGAAAGGTGCTCATTGCCGAAAGCCCCGGCGGGCCTTACAGCCCTGCTGTGATGAAGGCGTTTTTTAGAAACTGCGGCTATACGGATATGGCGGAAAGCTGCGGCTTTTCCCTGTATACAGACTGCAAAAGCCGGGAGGTTTCCCTGCCGGAAGGGGAGAGGTGCCGCCGGGTTTCCATTGTGGAGCCTTTTCTGGAGCGGGATTTCCTCATTGACCTGCCAAAGCTGAAAACCCACTGCATGGTGGGATATTCCGGGGCGGTGAAGAACATGTTCGGGGCGGTGCCGGGCCTCCAGAAGCCGGAGCTGCACTGCCGCTTCCCGGAAAAGGAAGATTTCTCCAAAGCCTTAGTGGATATCTGCGCTTTCCTGCGCCCGGATTTCAGCCTGATGGACGGCGTCTGGGCCATGGAGGGGGACGGCCCCACAGGGGGGCTGCGCCGGGATATCGGTTTTATAGGGGCTTCCCGCAGCCCCTATGCCCTGGACGTATGCATGGCAGGGCTTCTGGGCTTTCCGGAAGGCTCTTTGCCCATGCTGGCGGAAAGCGCCCGCCGGGGCTTAGGCCCCAAATCCTTTACAGAAACAGAGCTGCTGGGGGAAAGTCCGGAAGGCCTTCAGGTGGCAGATTTCAAGCGGGCCAGGGCCTCCAGCACAGATTTTATAGACCGCCTGCCCGGGTTTCTGCGCCCGGCAGCCAAAAAGCTGAGCACGCCTTATCCGCGCGTACAAAAGAAAGGCTGCGTGGGCTGCGGCAAGTGCGCGGAAAGCTGTCCGCAGAAGGCCATCTCCATGGAGGGGGGCAGGGCCGTTATCAGCTATAAAGCCTGCATCCGGTGCTTCTGCTGCCATGAGATGTGCCCCCGGCACGTGGTAGGCGTTAAACGGCTGGGTTTGTTCCAGTGGTAAAAAGGAGTTTGATAGTGATATATGAAGATTAGAGCATACGCCAAGGTGAACCTGACCCTGGACGTAACCGGCAGGCGGGAGGACGGCCTGCACACCCTGGACACGGTGATGCAGAGCGTGTCCCTCTGGGACGAAATAGAGCTTACCCCCGGCGGCCTGCCGGGTATCCGGGTGCAGTGCAGCCGGGACTATATTCCAGTGGACAACGGCAACACAGCTTACAGGGCCGCCCAGTTTTTTTTCCGGAAAACAGGGCTGAAGGACGAGGGCCTGAGCATTGTCATCCACAAGCGCATCCCCAGCAGGGCGGGCATGGGGGGCGGCAGCACAGACGCGGCGGCAGTGCTGCGGGCCTTGAACAGCATATACGGCGCGAACCTTCCCATGGAAACCCTGCGGGAGCTTGCCACCCGGGTGGGGGCGGACGTGCCCTTTTGCCTCCAGGGGGGCACCTGCCGCTGCACAGGCATTGGGGAGATACTGGAGCCTGTTGCAGAGCTGCCAAACTGCTTTTTTGTGATCTGCAAGCCCCCCGCGGGCATGAGCACCCTCAGGGCCTATGCCCTGCTGGATCAATATCCCATGTCCCGGAAATACGGCACCCCCCGCATGGTGGAGGCATTGGAAAAAGGGGGGCTGCCCAAAATCGCCCAGTGCCTCCAGAACCGCTTTGAGGAAACCCTCCGGCTGGTGCAGGTGCGGGACATCAAGAAGGCGCTGCTGGGGGCAGGGGCCATGGGGGCCGTGATGACAGGCAGCGGCTCCGCCGTATACGGCGTTTTCGACACAGAAGCCGCCGCCCGGAACGCCGCCCAGCTCCTTACAGATAAGGGGAAGGTTTACGTCACCCGCCCCCTGCGCTCGGGGGAGATACACTGAGGGCCGCTTTCAGAACCTTCTAAAACATTCAAGTTTGTGTTCCGCTGTTTGGCGGATACCATAAAAGCCAAGTGAAAGGGGAAAAGAAAATGGAAAAAATCAAAATCGGTATTGCGGGCTATGGAAACCTGGGCCGGGGGGTGGAAAGCGCCCTTTTGCAGACAGAGGATATGGAACTGGCGGGCGTGTTCACCCGCCGAAGCCCCGACTCCCTCTGCACCCAGACAGGCGCGCCTGTCTACAGGATGGAGGACGTGCCCGCTATGGCGGAAAAAATGGACGTGCTCATCCTCTGCGGCGGCAGCGCCAATGATTTGCCGGAGCAGACCCCGGCCCTGGTGCAATACTGCAACGTGGTGGACAGCTTTGACACCCACGCGAAAATCCCCCAGCATTTTGCGGCTGTGGACAAGGCCGCCCGGGAAAGCGGCAGGCTGGCGGTTATCTCCGCCGGATGGGATCCGGGCCTTTTCTCCCTGAACCGGGCCTACGGTCAGGCTGTCCTGCCCCAGGGCAGCGACTACACCTTCTGGGGCAAGGGGGTCAGCCAGGGCCATTCCGACGCGGTGCGCCGCATCCCCGGCGTGCTGGACGCCCGGCAGTACACCATCCCTGTAGACGCCGCCCTGGAGCAGGTGCGCTCCGGGGCAGAGCCAAAGCTTACCACCCGGCAGAAGCACACCCGGGAATGCTTTGTGGTGGCAGAGGCGGGGGCAGATTTGCCTGCCATTGAGAACGCCATCAAAACCATGCCCAACTATTTTGACGAATATGACACCACGGTTCATTTCATTTCCCAGGAGGAGATGGACAGGGAGCACAAGGGCATCCCCCATGGCGGCATGGTGTTCCGCACAGGCTGTACCGGCCTGAAGGGGGAAAACCGCCACGTAATCGAGTATAAGCTCACCCTGGATTCCAACCCGGAGTTTACCGCCAGCGTGCTGACCGCCTATGCCCGGGCTGTGTACCGCCTGTACCAGGAGGGCCAGCGGGGCTGCAAGACCGTGCTGGACATCGGCCCCGGCTACCTCCATCCCCAGTCTCCGGAAGAGCTGCGCAGAAACCTGCTGTAAAATAAAGATATAGAAGCCCCCGGCAGAAGCAAAAACCGCTTTTGCCGGGGGCATTTTATGATATATGAGCAACCATCGGCTAAGCCGGTGGAGAGGGGAGAGAGCAATAGCGTTGATTATAAAAGGAAAAACCACCTTTAATAGAAGCGGGTAACGCCAACCGCACAAAATCAAAGGAGGTCAGTCCAAATGGACGGGCAAAGTGCATCGCAAGACATTTACGATTGCACATTACAAAATGGAAATGTCAATACCATATTGTGGATGGTACCAAAGTATCGTAGGAAAAAGGTATACGGGAAACTGCGGGCAGATATAGGGAAGATTTTGGGAAAGCTGTGCTATTTATAAATGCAAGAAAGAAACGCCTAACCCTAAGTGCGGTTGGCGTTTCTTATTGTGCGCCTTTAGGCGCTGCTGGTATTATCCCCTTTTAGGGCTTGTTATTCATGCCACGTCCTTTGGGCGTGGTATTGATCATTGCAGGGCCGGGAACAGCCCCTTCACCGCGGGATAGATTTGCCGGAATTTCTGGTAGCGCTCCTCATACCGGGCGGCAAGGGCGGCGTCCGGCTCCACTCGGCCCGCAATCTGTACCAGAGCCTTGCAGGCATCCGCCACTGTGGCGTATTCCCCGCAGGCCACCATGCTCAGCATGGCGCCGCCGTAGCCAGGGCCTTGCTCGGTCTGGGGCAGCAGCAGGGGGATGCCCAGCACGTTGGCGAGGATCTCCCGCCACAGGGGGCTTTTGGAGCCGCCGCCGCACAGGGTGCTTTGAGGGATCTCCAGCCCCAGCGCCTTTGCCACCTCGAAACTGTCCCGGATGGCAAAGGCCACGCCTTCCAGCACAGCCTGGGTCATGGCGGCGCGGGTGGCAGCCATGTCCATGCCGATGAATGCGCCCCGGGCGGCGCTGTCGTTGATAGGGGAGCGCTCGCCCATAAGATAGGGCAGGAAATAGACTGTGTTATTGCCAAGCTTACCCTTGTCTATAGCGGCCTGCTCGGCAGTATAATCATTGGTAGAGAGAACGTCCTCGCACCACCACTTGTTGCAGATGGCGGCGGAGAGCATACAGCCCATCAGGTGCCAGCCGCCGTCGGCATGGGCGAAGGCGTGAAGGGCGTTATGGGGGTCGACGCCGAACTTTTCCGAGCTGATGAACAGCGTCCCCGACGTGCCCAAAGAGATGTTGCAGCCGCCATCGCCCACCGCCCCTGTACCAACAGCCGCTGCGGCGTTGTCCCCCGCCCCGGCGCAGACTTTCACCGTCTCCGGCAGGCCCAGCTCTTTGGCAGCCTCCGGCAGCAGGGTGCCCACTACCTGCCAGCTTTCAAATAATGCGGGCAACTGGCTCTCCCTTACGCCGCAGATTTCGCACATGTCCCGGCTCCAGCACTTGCGCTCTACGTCCAGCAGGAGCATGCCGCTGGCGTCGGAAAAGTCGGTGCAGTGGATGCCGGTGAGGCGGTAATTCACATAGTCCTTGGGCAGCATGATTTTGGCAATTTTCCCAAACAAATCCGGCTCGTTTTCCCGCATCCACAAAAGCTTGGGGGCGGTGAAGCCTGCAAAGGCGATGTTCGCGGTGTATCGGCTCAGATTGCCCCGGCCGATAGTCTCATTGAGATAGTCAACCTGCCGGGCGGTGCGGCCATCGTTCCAAAGGATCGCCGGGCGCAAAACATTGTCCTCCCCGTCCAGGGCGACAAGGCCGTGCATCTGCCCGCCCGCGCCGATGCCTGCCACCTGGGCAGGGTCAAACCCCTCCAGCAGTTCCGGCACGCCGGTGCGGACAGCCTTCCACCAGTCTTCCGGATTCTGTTCGCTCCAGCCGGGGCGGGGGAAGCTAAGGGGGTATTCTTTCGTCACGGTATGGCACACGCGGCCCTGTTCGTCCACCAAAAGCAGTTTGCAGGCCGAAGTGCCTAAATCTATCCCAATGTAAAGCATGGCGATTCTCCTGTTAAAAAGATTTTCTCTATTATATTCCAAAAGGCCGGGAGAATCAAGGGGGCTGTAATGGAAACTGCCATGGCTTATTTATCCAAAATAAATCGAAAACACCGTTTTCATCTTATTCGAGTGCAGGGAACAAAGGCCGCGCTTTCCAGCCGCTTTTACTTTTTTCGCCCGGTTCCTTTCCCCCGGCCCAGAAGGAGCTTTTCCCCCTCCACAGCCACTAAGGGGAACAGGGACAGCCCCGCCACCAGCAGCCACTGGAAGCCTGTCAGGGCCGTTGTGCGGAAAATGGCCATCAGCGGCGGGAACAGCACCACGCTCACCATAAGGAAGCCGCAGAACAATCCGGCTGCCACAAGCTTTTTGTTGGAAAAAATCCCCAGGCGCAGCACAGAATGCTCGGAGCGCATGTTAAAGCTGTGTACAAGCTGGGAGAGGCTTAAAACCGCAAAAGCCATGGTGCGGCCTATGGCAGGCTCCATAGGGTCTGCGTCAAACCAGGCCCGGCCCATGGTGTAGCTAAGAAGGGCCAGCGCCCCCACCAGGCACCCTTCCACCGCCACAGAGAAGCCCATGCCCCCGGAAAACACGCCCTCCTCCCGGGGATGGGGCGGCTCTTTCATCACGTCCCGGTCAATGGGATCTGTGCCCAGGGCCAGGGCCGGCAAGGAATCCGTTACCAAGTTAACCCATAACAATTGTATTGCCAAAAGCGGCGCGGGAGCGCCCAAAAGGAAGGCCGCGAACACCACCAGAATTTCTCCGATGTTGCAGGACAGCAGGAAATGGATGGTTTTGCGGATGTTCCGGTAAATGCCCCGGCCCTCCCGCACAGCCGCCACAATGGTGGAGAAATTGTCATCCGTCAGCACCATGTCCGCCGCGGACTTCGCCACCTCTGTGCCGTTTTTGCCCATGGCGCAGCCGATGTCCGCAGCCTTGAGGGAGGGCGCGTCGTTCACCCCATCCCCTGTCATAGCCACCACATAGCCCCGACGCTGGAAGGCCTTCACAATTTTCACCTTGTGCTGGGGAGACACCCGGGCAAACACCTTCACATCCATAATCTTGGTGCTCAGCTCTCCCTCTGTAAGCCTGTCAAGCTCCGGGCCTGTCATGGCCCTGTCCCCTTCCCCTGCTATGCCCACCCGGCGGGCAATGGCAAGGGCTGTGGCGGCATGGTCGCCTGTTATCATCACCGGGAGGATGCCCGCCCCCTTGCATTGGGAGACAGCGGCCTTCACCCCCTGCCGGGGCGGATCCTCCATGCCGATAAGCCCGCAGAAGATAAGGCCGCTTTCTGTTTCCCGGTCGTCCCCGGGCAGCGCGTCCACGTCCTTATAGGCCACCCCCAGCACCCGCAGGGCCTTTTCCGCCAGCTTCCCGTTGTCCGACAGAATACGGGCCTTCTCCCCCGGCCCCAGGGGCACCACGCTGTGGCCCCGCAGCATCCGGGTACACCGGGCAATCAGCACGTCCGGCGCGCCCTTGGAGATAATCCGCACACCGCCTCCTGCCCTGTGGGCCGTAGTCATCATCTTCCGGGCGGAGGAAAAGGGGATTTCCCCTATGCGCGGGCTTTCCGCCTCCAGCTCCCCCTTCTTCCGGCGGCAGGCCCGCAGGAAGGCCGCCTCTGTGGGGTCGCCCGTAAGCTTCCCCCCCTCCTCCTCGCAGTCGTTGCACAGAGTGCAAAGCTCCAGGGCAAACTGGGCGTCTGCCCCGTCTAAAGGCTCCGGGCCATAGGCGCCGGAAAAGGCCGCCACTGTCATTTTGTTCTGGGTGAGGGTGCCGGTTTTGTCAGAACAGATAACCTGGGTGCTGCCCAAGGTTTCCACTGCCGGCATATGCCGCACAATGGCCCGCTTCTGGGCCATGCGCTTCATGCCCATGGCCAGCACAATGGTCACCACAGCCGTCAGCCCCTCGGGAATTGCCGCCACCCCCAAGCTGATGGCTATCATGAACATTTCTAAAGGCGGGGTGTGCTGCAAAAGCCCCATGGCGAAAATCACTCCGCAGATGAGAACAGCCCCCAGGCCCAGCACCCGGCCTGTCTGCTTCAGCTTTTCCTGCAAAGGTGTCTGGGGGGCGCTTTCCTCCTCCAGCATGTGGGCAATGTGCCCCACTGCCGTGTCCATCCCTGTGGCGGTGACAATGCCTGCCCCCGCCCCGTTTGCAATGCCTGTGGAGGCAAACACCATGTTTTTCCGCTCTGCCAGCGGGCAGTCCTTGGGGCACAAATCCTCCGCGTTTTTCTCCACTGGGGCCGATTCCCCTGTCAGCGCCGACTCCTCCGCCCGCAGCTCCACGCTTTTGATAAGGCGCAAATCGGCGGGCACCAGATCTCCTGCCTTCAAAACCACCAAATCCCCAGGCACCAGCTCGGTGCTGTCCACAGTCTGGCGTTTCCCGCCCCGCACCACCCTGGCCCGGGGGGAGGACAGCTTCTTCAGTGCGTCAATGGCTTTGTCTGCCCGCAGCTCCTGCACAGTGCCAATAACCGCGTTTACCACCACAATGGCCAGGATGATAATGGAGTCTACAAACTCCCCGTCTCCCCGCAGCCGGGAAACCCCGTAGGATACCGCCGCGGAGGCCAGAAGGATAAGCACCATTAAATCCTGGAACTGCCCCAGGAACCGCAGCAATACGCCCCGCTTCCTGCCCTCCTGCAATTGGTTTTTCCCAAATTTCTCCTGCCGCTTTTGCACCTCCCCGGGAGACAGCCCCCGCTGGGGGTCTGTGCCCAGCTTTTCCGCCGCCCCCTGGGGCGTCACATAATGCAGTTCCATTTTGCTTCCTCCTTCGGCTCGCCCGCGCTTTTACACAGGAACAGGGAAACAGCCCCTGTTCTCCTTCCCCTATTCCTATGCGGTTTCTTACAAGTTTATGAAGCTTTGGGAAAAGGCTGGTAATTCTTCCTGGCAGTTGATAAAATGGGTAAGCGGGCTTTCCCGGCCTGCCACACCACTGCGAAAAGGAGACACTATGGAATTTTTCCTGCCCTTTGATGGCCCTATCCTCACCTTTATCCAGCAGCACTTCCACAACCCCGTCACAGACGCCTTTTTCCCCTTTGTCACCTACTTAGGGGAGCTGGGGGCCTGCTGGGCGTTTCTCAGCCTGGTGCTGCTGTTTATGAAAAAATACCGCCGGGCCGGCATTTTGATGCTGGCGGCGATGCTGCTGGGCACCCTGCTGGGCGAAGGGCTTTTAAAGCACCTTATCTGCCGCCCCCGGCCCTTCCAGTATATTTCATCGGACTTCCTCCCCCTGCTCATCTCCCCGCCCAGCGGGTATTCCTTCCCCTCGGGCCACACCTGCGCCTCCTTTGCGGCGGCCTCGGCCCTGTTCTCCCAGCACAGGCGGGAGGGGGCTTTCGCTTTCCTGCTGGCCTCCCTCATCGGGTTTTCCCGCATGTTCCTGCTGGTACACTTTCCCAGCGACGTGCTGGCAGGCGCCTTGCTGGGCGCCCTCCTGGGGTTTGGCACCGCCTTTCTCTATCAGAAATGGGTTCTGCCCAAGTTTCCCCGCCTGGAAAGCTTTGGCATAAACTCTTAGGCAGTTCATATTCAAGGTCAGAGAGGTTCCCGGCACTGGACGGGCTTTTTTGATATGTCAATGACCGTCGGGTTTTGCCGGCAGGGTATGTGCTTTATGGCGGCTGACATCTTAAGCGGCACCTCACGGGTAATTTCCCCGTCACAGCATACAAATTCTGCTTGACAAGCGCCAGCTTGCCTGCTCATCTTTTATGCACGCTGATGAATAAATTCCTGTTGTGATATGCCGCTTAGGATTTATGCGGTATTGCCTAAAGAAACGGCGGCTTTGATTTTGAACCGCCCCCTGTCAAGTAGACAGATGAAAAAAAGAAAATTAGGCCACGGGGGTCTGGTTCCTGAAAGCAAGGGGATCCAGGCCCTCATGAGCAAATCAGACGTCCTCCGGCAAGGGATTCAAGAAACCTGCAATTCATCCCCCATTTCCAGCAAGCTTGCAGTTTCCTGTGAAATGTGGTAGAATACTGGCAGTATACGTGAAAACGGCAAAGGGGAGGCGGAAATTTGGATCAGCAGGTGGCAGAGCAGCTTCGGGAAGCGGGAATACGGATACGGGAGCGCTGGGGGGACAGCCCCCTGGCTTTCGTGCGCACCTATGGCTGCCAGCAGAACGTGGCGGACGGCGAAAAAATAAAGGGGCTGCTGGCGGAAATGGGCTTTGGGTTTGCTGAGGGGCCGGAGGAGGCGGATTTCCTGCTTTTCAACACCTGCGCCGTGCGGGAACACGCGGAGGACAGGGTGTTTGGCAACGTGGGCGCTTTGAAGAACCTGAAGCGGCGCAGGCCGGAAATGGTTATCGCGGTGTGCGGGTGCATGACCGAGCAGGCCCATGTGGCAGAGCGCCTGCAAAAAAGCTTCCCCTTTGTAAACATGGTTTTCGGCACCGGGGCCATCCACCGCCTGCCGGGAATGCTTTTAGAGGTGCTGGGGGAAGGGAAGCGGGCCTTCCTCCGGGGCTGCCAGGAGGAGGCCCGCCTGGAGGGCCTGCCTGTGCGCCGGGACGGCAGTAGCCGGGCCTGGGTAACGGCCATGTATGGCTGCGACAATTTCTGCTCCTACTGCATTGTGCCCTATGTCCGGGGCCGGGAGAAAAGCCGGGAGCCGGGGGCCGTTGTGGCGGAGTGCCGGGAGCTGGTGGAGGCGGGCTTTAAGGAAATCACCCTTTTGGGGCAGAATGTGAATTCCTATGGCAAGGGGCTTTCCGCCCCTGTAAACTTTGCGGGGCTTTTGCGGGAGATAGACAAAATAGAGGGGGACTACCGGATACGCTTCATGACCTCCCACCCCAAAGACGCCTCCCGGGAGCTGTTTGAGGCAATGGCCCAAAGCCGGCACATCCCCCACCACATCCACCTGCCCTTCCAGTCCGGCAACGACCGGGTGCTTAAAGAGATGAACCGGAAATACACCCGGGAAAAGTATCTCTCCCTCATCCGCGCCGCCCGGGAGCTGATGCCGGACATCACCTTCACCTCCGACGTAATCATAGGCTTTCCCGGGGAAACCTATGAGGAGTTTCAGGACACCCTTTCCCTCATAGAGGAGGTGGAGTTTGTGAACCTGTTCACCTTTATCTATTCCCCCCGAAAGGGCACAAAGGCGGCAGGTATGCCAGACCCCGTCCCCCACGGGGAAAAAACAAAATGGTTCGCGGAGCTTCTCCGGGTGCAGGAGGGGATTGCCAGCCGCAACTGCCAGAAGCTTGTGGGCACAAGGCAGCGGGTGCTGGTGGAGCACATGAACGAAAAAACCGGGCTTCTGCAGGGCCGCACCCTGGGCAGCCTTACGGTGGATTTTCCCGGAGACGGGGGCCTTGTAGGGGAATTCACAGAAGTAGAGGTCACAGAAGCCCGTGGCTGGGCCTTGCGGGGCGTGAAAGCCAACGGGTAAAAAAGGAGGGCATAGGATGTTCGGGAAACAGAGCCGGTTTTCGGAAATACACAAAGAAGGCTATGCGGGAGGCGAGCTGCGCATTTTGGTGGACACTGTAACAGGGGTGCATTACCTGTGCGTGGTGGGCATGGGGCCTGTGAGCATTACCCCGCTGCTGGATGACAAAGGGCAGGTAATGGTCAGCAGGGAAGGAAAATAGGAGGAATGGCATGAACATTTTATTACTAAACGGCAGCCCCAAGAACTATGGAGCCACCCAGGAGATTTTAAAAACTTTAAAGGACGCGGCCCCTGAAGAGGCCCAGGCAGAGCTTCTGTGCCTGGGGGACTGGGACATCCGGTACTGCAAGGGGTGCAAGGCCTGCTATAAAACCAGGGCCTGCGTGGTGCAGGACGACATGAGGGCTTTGATGGACAAGGTGGAAGCCGCGGACGTGCTGGTGCTGGCCGCCCCCTCCTATTGGGCGGACGTGCCTGGGGTGTGCAAGTCCTTTATCGACCGCTGCACCCCCTACAGCGACACCAACCCCGACCCGGACGGTCCCCGGCTGCGGGCGGGCAAGCGGTGCTATGGCATCGCCCTGCGCACCGGGGTGCGGCCCATGGAGTGCGAGCACATTTTGGGCACCATCGAGCACTGGTGCGGGCACATGGGCATCACGTTTTCAGAGGGCGTCTTTTTCTGCCAGATTGAGGGCAAAAGCGATATCACCCCCCACAAGCCCCTGCTGCGGGAAAAAGCAGGGCAGTGGTTTAAAAAAACCGAGAAATGAAAGAAAAAATTCATAGGGAGGACACAAAACATGGATATCATCGAAATCACCCGGGAGCTGGGCAAGCAGTTGCAGCAGGAGGAAAGCTATATTAAAATGCGGGCGGCCCAGCAGGCCTGCGACGAGGACGAGGGCCTGCAGAAGGCCATCGGGGAGTTTAACTTAAAGCGCATGGCCATCAACAACGAGGCCCAGAAGGACGACCGCAATGAGGAAACCCTCCAGCGGCTTAACGGGGAGTTCCGGGCGGCTTACGCCTTGATTATGGAAAACGGCCACATGCAGGCGTATAACGACTCCAAGGTGGAATTTGACGCCCTCCTGCAGCGGATTACCGGCATCATCGGCCTGTGCGCCGACGGGGAAAACCCGGAAACCTGCGACTATGACGCAGCCAGTTGCAGCGGGGACTGCTCCTCCTGCGGAGGAAGCTGCCACTAAGAGGAGCGTTTCAGGAAGGACAGGGAAGGGGTAAAAGGCTATGGAATATTCCCCCATGATGAAGCAGTATATGGAAACCAAGGAAAAGTATCCCGGCGAGATACTTTTCTTTCGCCTTGGGGATTTTTACGAAATGTTTTTTGACGATGCCGAGAGGGTTTCCCGGGAGCTGGATCTGGTGCTGACCAAAAGGGCCTGCGGCAACGGGGACTTTGCCCCCATGTGCGGGGTGCCCTTCCACAGCGCGGAGGGATACATTGCCCGGCTGCTGGAAAAGGGCTACAAGGTTGCCATCTGCGAGCAGATGGAGGATCCCAAGGCTGCCAAGGGCATTGTGAAGCGGGATATTGTGCGGGTGGTGACGCCGGGCACAGTGGTGGAAAGCAGTATGCTGGACGAATCCCGGAATAACTATATCTGCTCCCTGGTATACCGCCCGGGGGCTGTGGGCATTGCTATGGGGGACGTTTCCACCGGGCAGTTATACGCGGCCCAGCTAAACCTGCCCCACAAAGCCCAGCTTCTGGGGGCCGTTACAAACCGGCTGGGGCGGTATGCCCCCCGGGAAATCCTCTTAGACCCGGAAGCCGCCGCCTGGGAGGAGCTTACCCGGTTTATCCGGGAGCGCAGCGGCGGCGCGGGGGAGAAAGCGCCGCCGGCGCTGTATGAAAACCAGGAGCGGGCGGAAAAAGCCGTCGTCTCCCTTTTAGGGAACCGCACCCTGCCGGAACTGGGCCTCACTGGCAGGCCCCTGGCAGTGCTGGCTCTTTTTGCGTTTTTTTCCTATCTGGAGCACAACAAAATGAGCGGCAGGGAGCGCATGAACCGGCTGGAGCTGATGGAGGACGGCGCGTTTATGGCCCTGTCCCTGATGGATCAGCGGAACCTGGAGCTGACGGAAACCATGAGGGGCAAAGAGCGCCGGGGATCCCTTTTGTGGGTGCTGGACAAGACAAAAACCGCCATGGGCAAGCGGCTTATCCGCCAGTGGGTAACCCAGCCCCTTTTAAGCCCGGCTCAAATCACCCTGCGGCAGAACGCGGTGGAAGAGCTGGTGCAAAACCCGCCCTTTTTAGACGATTTAACGGAGAAGCTTGGCGGCATCCACGACCTGGAGCGCATTATGACCCGGGTGGTGTACGGCTCGGCAAACGCCCGGGAACTAAAGGCTGTGGGGGAGGCCTTAAAGCGGCTGCCGGGTATCAAGGCAGTGCTGAAAGAGGCCCAGGCCACCCTGCTGCAAACCCTGGACAGGGAAATCGATCCCTTAGAGGACGTGCCCGCCCTTCTGGACAAGGCCCTGGTGGACGAGCCGCCCCTCTCCATCCGGGACGGGGGCACCATCCGCCCGGGCTTTGAGCCGGAGCTGGACGAGGTGCGGCGGGACAGGGACGGAGGCAGGGAGCTTCTGGCGGCGCTGGAGGCCCGGGAGCGGGAGCGCACAGGCATCCCCAAGCTGAAAACCGGGTATAACCGGGTTTTCGGCTATTACATAGAGGTGTCAAACTCCTATAAGAACATGGCCCCGGCAGACTATATCCGCAAGCAGACCTTGTCAAACGGGGAGCGGTACGTTACCCAGGAGCTGAAAGAGCTGGAAGCCCGCATTCTGGGCGCCCAGGACAGGGCGCTGGAGCTGGAAAGCCGGGCTTTTGAATACCTGCGGCGGTATCTTGCCCGGGCGCTGCCCTATATCCAGGCAGCCGCCGGAGCCATTGCCGTGCTGGACGTGCTGTGCTCTTTTGCGGCGGTGTCCGCCGCCCGGGACTACACCCGGCCCACAGTAAACCTCAGCGGGAAAATCTATCTCAAGGACAGCCGCCACCCAGTGGTGGAGGCCCTTTTAAGGGACAGGCCCTTTGTGCCCAACGACGTGGACATGGATATGGGGGACAATCGGGTGCAAATTCTCACTGGGCCTAACATGGCGGGAAAATCCACCTATATGCGGCAGATTGCCATCACCGCGATACTGGCCCAGATAGGCTGCTTTGTGCCGGCCTCCAAGGCGGAAATCGGCATTGTAGACGGGATTTACACCCGGGTGGGGGCTTCCGACGACCTTTCCGCCGGGCAGTCCACCTTCATGCTGGAGATGGCGGAGGTGGCGCAGATCCTCAAAAGCGCCGGGAAAAACTCTTTAGTGGTGTTCGATGAAATCGGCCGGGGCACTTCCACCTTTGACGGCATGAGCATTGCAAGGGCTGTGCTGGAATATGTCCACGACACAAAGCAGGTGGGGGCAAAAACCCTTTTTGCCACCCATTACCATGAGCTGACCGCCATGGCCGACGAGCTGCCCGGGGTGAAAAACTTCAACGTAGCGGTGAAAAAACGGGGGGATGACATCACCTTCCTGCGGCGGATTATCCCCGGCGGGGCGGACGACAGCTTTGGCATTGAGGTGGCAAAGCTTGCCGGGGTGCCGGACAAGGTGCTGGGGCGCGCCAAGGAGGTTTTGGCCCAGCTTGAAAAGGGAAGCCTGCCCCAGGCGGGACGGCAGCCCGGACTGCCGCCGAAGGAAGAGCCTGTGCAGCTCACCATGGACTCCCCGGAAAGCCAGGTGATTACAAGGCTTCAGGCCATCGACGTAAACGCACTCACCCCCATCGAGTGCATGAACATCCTGTTTGAGCTGCGGAAAATGCTGCGCTAGGCGGCTTGCAAAGAGGCGTCCGCCGGGCTGGGCGCTTAAGCGCCCTCCGCGCGGACGCACGGCAAATCCTGGGCTTTGCCCAGGATTTGGCCCGGCGGGGCAGCTCTGTTAGGGAAAGGAGAAGCGAAATGGAAAGCTATCAGGACATCAACGCCCGCACCATTGACAGTTGGGTGGAGGAAGGCTGGGAGTGGGGAAAGCCCATCACCCACGAGGCCTATGAAAATGCCAGGGCCGGCAAGTGGGACGTGCTGCTCACCCCCACAAAGCCTGTGCCCCATGGCTGGTTTGGGGATTTAAAGGGGAAAAAGGTGCTGGGGTTAGCCAGCGGCGGGGGCCAGCAGATGCCCATCTTCGCCGCCCTGGGGGCAGACTGCACAGTGCTGGACTACTCCCCCAAGCAGATTGAAAGCGAGCGCATGGTGGCACAGCGGGAGGGATATGAGATCCGCATCATCAGGGCGGATATGACAAAGCCCCTGCCCTTTTCTGACGGGGAGTTTGACCTTGTCTTCCACCCTGTTTCCAACTGCTACGTGCGGGAGGTAAAGCCCATTTTTAAAGAGTGCTTCCGTGTTTTAGCCCCCGGCGGGGCGCTGCTTTCAGGCCTTGACAACGGCGTAAACTTCATGTTCCTGGATGAGAACAGCCGGGACAAGCTGAGCATTTTCCCCTTTGACCCGGTGGCAAACCCGGAACAGCGGGCGCAGTTGGAAGCGGAAAACGACGGCATGCAGTTTTCCCACACCTTAGAGGAGCAGATTGGGGGCCAGTTGGAAGCGGGCCTCACACTCACCCATGTGTACGAGGACACAAACGGGGAAGGGATTCTCCACGAACACAACATCCCCACCTTCTGGGCCACCAGGGCGGTGAAGGGCTGAGGCTAAGAACAACGGGAAGGAGGGCACAATATGCTGCCAAACAGGGAAACCGCTGAAAAGGAACTGGCCCTTGCAGGGGAGATGAACCCTGGCCCCTGGACAAAGCACTCTGTAAACGTAGGCGTCGCCGCCCGGAACATTGGGGAAAAGGCGGGGCTTGACGGGGAAAAGGCCTATATCCTGGGCCTGCTCCACGACATCGGCCGCAGGGTGGGAGTGGTGAATATCCCCAGGCATGTGTACGAGGGGTACCGCTACACTATGGATAAGGGCTGGGAGGAGGCGGCGAAAATCTGCATGACCCATTCCTACCCTCTCATGGAAAAAGAATTTGACAAGGGGACAGAGAGCGAAGAGGAAGCCCGCGTCAAGGAATACATCCTTGGGTGCCGGTGCGGCCCGTACGACTGGCTTATCCAGCTTTGCGACAGCCTTGCCGCAGACTATGGCTTCTGCATTTTGGAAAAGCGTTTTATCGACGTGGCAAGGCGCTATGGCATATGGGAAAACAGCGTGGACAGGTGGAACCGCACCTTTGAAATAAAGGAATATTTTGAAGACCGCATGGGGTGCTCTATTTACGACGTTTTGCCGGACGTGGGCCGCACCACACTTTTGTGCCCGCCTCCCTGGAAGCCGCCAGCCAAAGGATAAAGGAGGGAAAGCTATGTTTGAAATTCAAAAGCTCCGGGAGAACCCGGGCCTGCTAAACAGGGCGGCCCGGTGGTTCCATGAAAAATGGGGCATAGACGAAGCCGCCTACCGGGAGAGCATGGAGGACTGCTTAAAAGGCGCGTCCCCGGTGCCCCAGTGGTATGCGGCGCTGGAGGACGGGGAGATAACAGGAGGGCTGGGCGTAATTGAAAACGACTTCCACAACCGCAAGGATTTGGCCCCTAACGTGTGCGCCGTATATACAGAGGAGGCTTACAGGGGGAAGGGCATTGCCGGGGCGCTGCTGGAAACGGTGTGCCGGGACATAGCCTCTTTAGGGGTCAATACCCTGTACCTTTTGACAGACCACAACAGCTTCTACGAGCGGCACGGCTGGGAGTTTTTCTGCATGGCCCAGGGAGACGGGGAGGAAAGCCCTGCCCGGCTGTACCGGAAAATCACAGAATAAAGAGAGGCCTGCTTGCAGGCAGGCTTTCGCCCTATTTTTAGAAAGGCAGGCGGGGACATGCCCGAAATTCAAGTGCTCAACAGGCAGGTGGCAGAGCTGATTGCCGCCGGGGAGGTGGTGGAGCGCCCCTCCTCTGTGATAAAAGAGCTGGTGGAAAACGCCATAGACGCCGGTTCCGCTGTGGTGACGGTGGAAACCCAGCGGGGAGGCAGAAGCTATATGCGCGTAACGGACAACGGCTGCGGCATCCCGCCGGAGCAGGTGCCCACAGCCTTTTTGCGCCACGCCACCAGCAAAATTGTCACAGAGGCAGACCTGGACGCCATCGGCACCCTGGGCTTTCGGGGGGAGGCTTTAGCCGCCATTTCGGCGGTAAGCCGCATTGAAATGCTCACCCGCACAAAAGACGCGGAATTGGGCCTGCGCTATAGCTGCCTGGACGGGCTGCACCCGGAGACAGAGGAGGCGGGCTGCCCCCAGGGCACCACCATCACTGTGCGGGATCTGTTTTTCAACACCCCGGCCCGGATGAAGTTTTTGAAAAAGGATGTGACGGAGGGCAATGCCATTGCGGGTATTTTAGATAAAATCGCCCTGTCCCATCCGGAAATTTCCTTCCGCTACATCCGGGACGGCAAAGAGGTGCTCCACACCCCGGGGGACGGGAAGCTTTCCTCCGCGCTGTACGCGGTATACGGCAAGGAGTTTTCCGCCTCCCTCATCCCCGTTTCCTATAACCTGCAGGGCGTGGGGGTAAAGGGCTTTATCAGCAAGCCCGCTGCCAGCCGGGCCAACCGATCCATGCAGAATTTTTTCATCAACGGGCGGTATATCCGCAGCCGCACTGCCTCTGTGGCCCTGGAGGAGGCCTGCAAGGGAGCCGTAATGGCGGGGAAGTTCCCGGCCTGCGCTTTGCACCTGGAGCTGGGAAAGGAAACGGTGGATGTAAACGTCCACCCGGCGAAAATGGAAGTACGTTTTGCAAACGAGCAGCCTGTGTTTGACGCGGTGTATTACGGGGTGAAGTCTGCCCTGCGGGAAGGGGATTCCCCCAAGGTGATGGGGTTAAACCAGTCCCGCAGCTATGAAATGCCCCCCCGGAAGGTGGTGCCCATCACCAGTATCAGCCCTTCGGGAGGATTGGAGGAAGAGCCGGGCCGCCCCCTGCTTTTAAAGGATTCCGCGCCGGAGCAGCCCGTCCCGGCGGAAACGCCGACTGTCCAGACGGAGACGAAAGAGCCGTCCTCCGTCCAGACGGAGCCGGAAGCGCCGCCCTCCCTTTTGCCGGAACCGGAGCCGGAAATCAGCGTGCCCCGGCTTTCCCGGGCATACGGGGATGGAAAGCTGCCTGCCGTGAAAAGGGAGCCGGAGGGCTTCACCCCGCTGGTAGAAAATGCCCTGGAAAACCGCCCGGCGGCAGAATCCCCCCAGGCAGAAGCCGCGCCCCTTCCCTTGCCGGAAATCCCCCTGGAGGAAAGCCCCCAGCCTGTTTTTGACCCCCTCCCCCTGGAAGCGGCCCAGACAGAGGAAAAGGGGGAAGCCCCCTCCCTGCTGGGAGAGAGGGCCTTCCATGGGAAAATCATCGGGGAGGCCTTTGGCACCTATATCCTGGTGGAGCACAGCCCCCAGGCCCTGATGCTCATTGACAAGCACGCGGCCCACGAGCGGCTGATTTACGAAAGGCTGAAGGCCCAGGGGCCAAACGGGGAGGCCCAGGCCCTGCTGGAGCCGGTGCCCGTCAGCCTGGAGAAGGAAGAGTACAGCGCCGTAACGGCAAACCTTTCCAGGCTGCGGGAAGCAGGCTTTGAGGTGGAGGATTTCGGCCCGGGCACGGTGCTGGTGCGGGCTGTGCCCCTGCTGCTGGACGGCGGGGACGGGGCAGCGGCGCTGATGGAGATTGCGGGGTATCTGGCCCAGCAGAAAGCCACCCTCACCACCCAGCACATGGACTGGGTATACCACAACGTGGCCTGTCGGGCCGCCATCAAGGCCGGGGACGTAACCCACCCGGAGGAGCTTGCGGCCCTGTGCCGCCAGTTGGAGGAGAACCCCCAGGTGCGCTACTGCCCCCATGGCAGGTCGGTGTATGTGCTGCTGCCCCGGCGGGAGATTGAAAAGCAGTTTGGGCGGGTGTAATGCAGGGGATACGCACGCTCTGGGAAGGAGGCAAGCAGATGGACAAAAAGCTTTCTGTAGTGGCAGTGGCCGGGCCTACCGCCACAGGGAAAACAGCCTTGGGAATTGGGCTTGCCAGGCGCTATCAGGGGGAAATCGTCTCCTGCGATTCCATGCAGGTGTATAAGGACCTGCCCATCGGCACCGCCCAGCCCACCCCGGCAGAGCAGGCCCAGGCCCCCCACCATCTGGTGGGCTTTCTGGAGGTGGAAAAGCCCTTCAGCGTTTCCGATTATGTAGGGCTTGCGGGAAAAGCCATTGCGGATATTGCGGGCCGGGGGCGCTTGCCCCTTCTGGTGGGGGGCACCGGGCTTTATGTGCGATCCCTTCTAAACGGCTTTTCCTTTGAAGAAGGAGCCAGGAATGAGGCCCTGCGGGCAAGGCTTTTGGAGGAGGCCCAAGAAGACGGCCCGGAGGAAACCCACAGGCGGCTTGCGGCCCTTGACCCGGACGCTGCCCGGGAGATACACCCCCGCAACGTGAAGCGGGTGCTGCGGGCGCTGGAATACTGCCTTTTAACAGGGAAGCCTTTCTCCCGGCAGGCGGCCCGTTCCCGCCAGGCGGAAAGCCCCTACCGGGCGCTGCTGATCTGCCCGGTTTACAAAGACAGGCAGCTTTTATACGACAGGATAAACCGGCGGGTGGACGCCATGCTGGAAGCGGGCCTCTTAGAGGAGGCAGAAGCCTTTTTCCGCCGCTGCCGGCAAATGGATCTCCCGCCCACCGCGGCCCAAGCCATCGGCTATAAAGAGCTTTTCCCCTATTTCCAGGGGGAGGTTCCCCTTTCGGAGGCAGTGGAGCGGATAAAGCAGGAAAGCCGCCGCTATGCCAAAAGGCAGATCACCTGGTTTGCCCGGGAGCCTGGGGCGCGGCCCCTTTACCTGGACGGCCTTGCGCCGGAGGAAGCCCTTTTAAAGGCCATAGGAATGGCGGAAGCGTGGAAGCAGGAAGGAGGCGGGAGCTTTTGAACCAGAAGCAGGTGCGCTCTATGGCGGCTGCCAGCATAGCCATTCTGATTCTCCTCTATGTGGGATTTTATTTTGTAAACCGACAGGCAGATTCCTTCACCCAGGACGGGATTGTAACAGAGCCTGCCATGCGGGGCCAGGTGTCGGACACCCTCCAGGCCCAGGGCTTTGCCATCCGGGACGAGGAGGTGCTGGAGGAAAGCTTCAGCGGCGTGCTCAATTACCGGGTGGCCAGCGGCACAAGGGTGTCCCAGGGCGGGGTGATTGCGGAGGTGTACCAAAGCGAAAACGACGCCGCCGCCCAGAACAGGATAGACAGCCTGAACCGGGAAATCGAAAGCCTCCGGCAGCTTGCAAAGCCCTCGGATCTCTTTGTGTCAAACCCCGCCATGATTGGCGCGCAGATTTATAACGCCCTGGGAGATATTTCCGGGGAAATCCGGCAGAACAACTTTTCCGAGATAGGCAGGCTTAAGGATTCCCTGCAAAACGCCCTGAGCCGCAAGCAGGTGATTGCCGGGGAAGAAAGCGCGGAGGACTATGAAGAGCGGGTGGAAGCCCTGGAAAGCGAGCTTGCCGCCCTGGAAGCAAGGGGAAGCCGGGCAGTGGGCGTGGTGGAAGCCCCCAGGGCCGGATATTTTATTGACAGCGTGGACGGCCTGGAAAGCGTGATGGAGCCGGACAAGGTGCAGAACATCACAGTTTCCCAGGCAAAGAAGCTTTTAGAGCAGCAAGGCCCCTGGAGCGCCCCGGCGGGATCCATCGGGAAAATCTGCGCCGATTTCACCTGGAAGCTGGTATGCGTCATACCGGACGATGAGATGGTGAAGTTTGAAGGGGTGGACGCCGTCACCCTGGACATCCCCTTTGCAAGCGCCGAGACTATCCCGGCCCGGGTTGCGGCGAAAAACCGGGATCCCAACACAGGGGAAACGGCGGTGGTGTTTGAATGCGCCTACATGGACGCGGACTTGGCCGCTGTGCGAAACGAAATGGTGCATATCAGCGTGAAAACCTATGAAGGTGTGCTGGTCAGCGAGCGGGCCTTGCGCTTTGAGGACGTGGAGTATACGGAGACGGACGAAAACGGGAACACGGTTACCAAGGTGCGGGAAAACGTAAAAGGCGTGTATGTCCAGTATGCGGGGCGGCTGCGGTTTGTGCAGGTGTTTACGGAAAAGGACGTGAACGGCTATGCTGTGTGCCGCACAAACCTGACAGACGAGGAAAAGAAAAGCATGGTCACAGACCAGACCGTACAGCTTTACGACCAGGTGGTTGTGAGCGGGACAGATTTGTATGACGGGAAAGTGGTGCGTTAGCCCCTGCCCGGGAGAAAGGGAGGATTCGTGTGGGAAGCCTGGCAACAGAAGCCATGAGAAGCTTTGATGAGAATTTTAAAAGAGTGGGGGAGGAAATAGCCCGGGCGGCGGAAAAGGCCGGGCGGGATCCCCGGGAAGTGTCCCTGCTGGCAGCCACCAAAACCGTTCCCGCGGAAACCATCCGGTACGCCATCTCCCAGGGGCTTTTCCACATCGGGGAAAACCGGGTGCAGGAGCTTCTGGACAAGTATGGCGCACTGGAAAGGGAGGCCTGCGACCTGCAGTTTATCGGGCGGCTGCAAACCAACAAGGTGAAATACCTGATAGGAAAGGTAAGCTGCATCCAGTCGGTGGACAGCGTGAAGCTTGCCAGGGAAATCGCCCGGCTCAGCGCCGCCCAGGGCCTTGTAACCAAGGTGCTGGTGCAGGTGAACATCGGGCGGGAGGAGCAGAAGGGCGGGGTGGACCCCGACGCCTTATACGGGTTTATCGACCAAATCAGGGAATTTCCGGGCATTTCTGTAAACGGATTGATGGCAATTCCCCCTGTTTGTGACAAAGAAACTGTATTATCGGGCTATTTTTCCGCCATGCGCAAATATTATGTTGACATAGCGGCTAAAAAATTGGATAATGTTAATATGCACAGCCTTTCCATGGGCATGTCGTCAGACTTCCCCCTGGCTGTGGCCTGCGGGGCCACAATGGTGCGGGTAGGCTCTTCCCTGTTCGGGGCGCGCCAGTATGTGTGAAAAAAGGGGAAGCGGCGGAAAGACGGCCGGGTGAAAAATACGGAAGAAAGGAAACGGTGCCGGGCGGCAGGGGAAAAGGCCTTTCCCCGCAGAGGCCCCGCGCCCCGTGGCGGTTGATATGGCAGGCTTAAAAGAAAAATTGCAGCGGATGTGGAATCCGCCGGATGACGAATATGAATATGACGACTACTACGAGGAGGGGGAGGAGGAAGAGGATCCCCAGCCCTCCGGCGGCGGATCCTACGGGGAACCCAGGCGCAGCAGTACAGACTACGGCTTCGACACCTTTTCCACCCGTTCCAGCTCCTCCTGGAGCGGGCGGGACACAGGCAAGGTGGTGGATTTCCATGCAAAGCAGCGGCCCCAGGTGGTGCTGTTCCGGCCGGTTTCCTTTGGGGAGGAGGCCAAAACCATTGCGGACGAGCTTCTGCGCAGGCACACAGTGGTGCTGAACCTGGAAAAGACGGAGAAGGACGTTTCCAGGCGCATTGTAGATTTTTTAAGCGGCGTGGCCTATGCCAACAACGGGAAAATACAGCGGGTTGCCACCAGCACCTTTATCATCACGCCCTATGACGTGGATATTTCCGGCGACGAAATCCTGGACGAGCTGGAAAGCAGCGGCATGTATTTCTAGGGGCAGGCTGTGGGATACGATGCCGATTTGCTTTTGAGAAAGCTGGAGGATGGTTTGCGCAAGGCCCGGGGCCGTCCGGCCTTTTTAGGGTTCCTGGACGAGGGCGGCAGGGCAGTCCTTTCAGAAGCCCTTTCCCGCAGGCGGGATGTTTCCTTTGCCTTTTGGGGCGGCTTCCCGGAGGCGGAGCGCGCCATGCTGGGGCTTTTTCCGGATTATATGGAGGCAGACGCCCAGGCCTTCCCCATAAAGGCGGTAACCTTCTCCTTCCGCCCCGCCGACAAGCCCGGCCACCGGGACTTCCTGGGGGCCATGCTGGGCCTGGGGGTGGAGCGCAGCGTGGTAGGGGACATCCTCATCGGGGAGGGCCGCTGCGTAGCCTTTGTGAAGGCGGAGCTTGCGCCCTATTTCGCGGAGAACCTTCCGAAAATAGGCCGGGTGGGGGTGAAGGCCCGGCTGGGTGCGGAAGAGCCTTTGCCTGTGGGCCACACCTTTAAGGAGATAAAAGGCGTGGCGGCTTCCAGCCGCTTAGACTGCCTCACAGCCCTCGCCGCCCGCATCAGCCGGGAAAAAGCCGCCTCCATGGTGGTTCTGGGGCTGGTGCAGGTAAACCATCGTGAAATTTGCAGCCCCAGCGCCCGGGTGGCGGAGGGGGACGTGCTCTCCATCCGGGGGCATGGGAAATATATTATAGACCGGCTGGGACCCTTAACCCAAAAGGGCCGGCTTTCGGTACAATGCAGGAAATATGAATAAGGGGGATACCGAACCAATGCTGACAGTAAAGGAAATTAACGAGGTAAGCTTTGGAAAGGCCGGCTTTTCCGGCTATAAGCCGGAGGATGTAGATAATTTTATTGACGAGGTGGCGGCTTCTTTCACAGAACTGGAGCAGGAGCGGGACGCCGCCCGGCAGCAGCTTCAGGAGCTTAGCCAGCAGAACGCGGCCCTTGCCGGGAAAATCGAAGATCTAAACGCCAGAAACGGGGAGCTGCAGAAAAAGCTCTCCATCCTGGCCCAGAAAATCGAGTCCTACCGGGCAGACGAGGACGGCATTAAAGAGGCCATCATCAGCGCCCAGCGCATGGGCAAGGAGGCTGTGCAGCAGGCCCGGGACAAGGCCTCCCTGATGCTGGAGGATGCCAAGGACGAGGCGGAAAAAATCCTGGATGACGCCAAAACAGAGGCGTCTAAAACCGCCGGGGAGTATGCCGCCCAGGCAGAGTCCAAAAAGGCGGAGCTGGAGGAAATCAAGCGGCAGGTATCCACCTTCCGGGTGTCCCTTTTGGAAATGTATAAAAAGCATTTGGAGTGTATCGACCACATCCCCTCTTTCCGTCTGAAGGAAACAGAGGAAAGCCATCGGGAGGAGGAGTCTGAGGTACAGCGGGAACAGCGGCTGTTAGAGGAGCGGCAGGCTCAGCAGAAGCGGCAGATGGAGGAAGAAAGGGAACTGGAGCGGCAGCGGGAAATCCAGCGCCAGCGGGAGCTGGAACGGCAGCGGGAAGCGGAACGCCAGCGGCAGCTCGAGCAGCAGCGGGAAGCGGAACGCCAGCGGCAGTTAGAGCAGCAGCGGGAGGCGGAACGCCAGCGGCAGCTTGAGCAGCAGCGGGAAGCCCAGCGCCAGCGGCAGGAGGCGGAGGAGGCCCCCGGGCTGCATGACCGGGTAAGCTATGTCCAGGAGCAGTTACAGCCCTCTGTGCCGGAAAGCGACTATATGGCCGGGGATCTGTCTGACGTGGGCATCGACCTGCAAACCTACAGCAGCATTCCGGAAACCCTGCGCCGGGAAAAGAGCAGCCATTACAGCAACCTGGAATTTGGCGACGGGGTAGAGCTGGACGCCAAGGGGCGCAAGCGGAAGAAATAAGGAGGAAAGCGTGGCAGAAACGAAGAAAAAGTGGTGGGCAGCCCTGGCTGTGCTTTTGGGCGCGGCCCTGCTGGTAGGGGGGGATCAGGCTTCCAAGGCCCTGGTGCTGGAAAACCTGCGGGGCAAGCCCCCTGTAGCGGTCATCCCGGGCTTGCTGGAATTTTCCTATGTGGAAAATTACGCGGCGGCCATGGGCCTTTTCGACGGGCTTATCTGGCTGGTGGTAGCCTGCACAGCCGTGGTGTGCGTGTTTATCCTGCTGGCCCTCCTGTTTTATAAAGGGCACACAGTTTTCAGCTATATCACCGCCATGCTGCTGCTGGCAGGCGGGCTTGGAAACCTTATAGACAGGTTTTCCCATGGCTTTGTGGTGGATTTCATCCATGTGCTGTTTTTTCCCTATATCTTCAACGTGGCAGACTGCTGCGTAACCATTGGCGTGGTGTGCTTTTTCTGCCATTACCTGGTAACGGCCCGGCGGGAGAAGGCGGAAAAAGAAGCCGCCGGGGAGGGCTGAGCTGTGGGGGAAAGGGTTTTCGTCACAGTGGAGGAAGAGGGCCAAAGGCTTGACAAGCTTTTGGCCCAGGCCCTGCCAGGCGTCACCCGCTCCGGGGTACAGCGCCTGCTGGCAGAGGGACTTGTGACGCGGGAAGGGAAGCCCCTGGCAAAAAGTGCCCGGCTTCCGGCAGGCGCGCTGCTGGAGGTGTCTTTGCCAGAGCCAAAGCCCCTTTTGGCAGAGGCGGAAAACATCCCGCTGGACGTGGTGTATGAGGACGGGGAGCTGCTGGTGGTGAATAAGCCCAAAGGCATGGTGGTGCACCCGGCTCCGGGCAGCGAGAGGGGAACCCTGGTAAATGCCCTGCTCTTCCACTGCGGGGATTCCCTCTCCGGCATCAACGGCGTGTTGCGCCCCGGCATTGTCCACCGCATTGACAAAGATACCAGCGGCCTGCTGGTGGTGGCAAAAACTGACCAGGCCCACCAGGCCTTAGCCAGCCAGATACAGGCCCACAGCCTCACCCGGGAGTACAGGGCCGTGGTGTATGGCAGGGTGAAGCAGGACGAAGGTACGGTGGACAGGCCCCTGGGCAGGCACCAGGCGGATAGGAAAAAAATGGCTGTGCGGCCCGATTCCCCCTCTGCCCGCCACGCGGTCACCCACTATTTTGTAGAGCAGCGCTTTCCAGGCTTTACCTATCTGCGCCTAAGGCTGGAAACCGGCCGCACCCACCAAATCCGCGTCCACATGGCAAGCCTGGGCCATCCTGTGGCGGGGGATCCGGTATACGGCCCCAAAAAGGTGATAACAGCCCTGGAGGGCCAGTGCCTGCACGCGGGAAAAATCGGCTTCCTCCATCCCGCCACAGGGGATTATATGGAGTTTGCGTCTCCGGTGCCTCCGGTGTTCGAGGCATTTTTGGAAAAACTGCGCCGGGAGGGATCCGTATGACAGAAAAGGAACAGAAAACAGGACGGCTGGTGCTGCTCCTTCTTGCCGCCCTGGCAGTGGCCTTGGGCGGTTTTTGGTTTCCCCAGAACAGCGGCCCGCCCTGCTCGGTTATCCAGGTGGACTCATCCCAAAAGCCGCCCTTTGGCCCTTTAGAGAACAGGCTCCCGGCCCAGCAGGTTTAAGAAGCTGTATTCATAACCTTGTAATTACCATCTGAGCGGCCTTTTTGAAGCCACTCTGTGTTAAATTTCTTTGTCGGGCGGGAAATGCCAAAAACAGGGGAAATGGCAATTTTATAGGAACCGCGTTTCCTATAAAAGCCATTTCCCCTGTTTTTATTTTGTACCGATAATTTTGATTTTCTCCGCTGTCAGGCCGGTTTGCTCTATGACGATTTCCTGCACAATAAGCATGTCGCTGTCCTGCAAATCCCCGGCCACCACCACGCTGCACTCCTCCGTTGTGATGTAGGCCACGCTTTCCTCGTAGCCCTTGGCCTTGAGGAGGCTTTCTACATTTGTCTCCTTGAGGATGTTCTGGGCCATGGCGGAAGCCTCCTCCACAGCGGCCTTCTTGGCCTCGCTGTCCGCGTCCACATCCTCCAGCACCCCGTCTAAAAGCTCCAGGGCCTCGTCCCGGGAGTTCTGGCGGCTTAAGCGGGCCTCAGCGAACATGTCTGTTCCAGCCTTGGCCTGCAGGTCGTCGGTAACGGTTTCCACGTAGGCGTTGTTCACAAGCTGGGCCGCGCCCAACTGGCTGCTGGTGTCCTCCCCGTCCCCAATAGGCAGTTTGTTGGTGCCTGCAAACTGCCAGTTGAGATAGACCGCTGCTCCCAGGGCCAGAACCAGGGACGCTAGAACCAATTGCTTTCTGCCGAATTTCATGCTGATACCTCCAGTGTGTTTTTATATGTTTGCCAGTGGCTTATGTTTTCCTCCAAATCCCCTCACCCCCCGCAGGTAACGCACACCCGGGAGGAGGGCACGCCCAGGGCGGTTTTGGCGGCGTTCACCAGCTTTTCCCGGATAGCGGGATCCCCCGCCTTGGCGCTGACAATCACCACCCCCTGAATTTTCGGCTGGGTTTCCGTAACGGTCAGGGGCCGCTGAGAGCCTTTTTCATCCTCCACAAGCACATGGGACGATTCCTTTTCCCAGGCCCCATCCCCGCCCTGCTGCCCGCTTTCCCGCTTGTCTGCGGCGAATACCCGCCTGCCGCTGTTTTCTAGGGTTATCATCACCGCGGGGCTGTGCTCCCCGGTGATGGCGGTGACAATCCGGGACAAATCCGCCTCCAGCGCCCTGGCATAGGCAGTGCCGTCCTCTGCTTCCTCTGCCTGCTGCTCCTGTGGCTGGGGTTTTTGCAAATCAAGGCTTGATAGGGCCAGCAAAGCGATGCCGCATATGCCTAAAATCACAGCCCAGCGCAGGGCGTTTTCCTTTTGCAGGGCTTTTTTCACCCATTCTCCCGCTTTTTTAAGATCCATCTGCTGTTACCTCAAGTATCACGCCGTCCCCCAGCACATTTCCCAGCAGCGCCCTGGCCCTCTCCGCCTCTGCCGGATAGGAAAAGGCCGCGCTTACCTTCGCTAATACTATGCCGGAATCCGCCGAACTAGTTATGCTTACGTGAATTTTTTTCGGGGAAAGCCCTGCGGCCCCCAAAAGGCCCCGCACAGCCCCTTCCGCTTCCTCCTCTGTGGCCTGCTCATACTGGCTGTTTAAAAAAGCCGTCAGATCTGCCCCGGTTTCCTGGGCCTGGGCCTTTGGCAGGGCAAAATCCCACCGGGCAGTGAGCAGGGAGGAGGCAATGGAGGCCAGCAGGGTGAGGACAATGAGGGACTGGACAAAGCGCACCATTTTGTCCTGGGGGCACAGGTTTCCTATGGCCCCAATGGCGATAAGGGCCGTACACAGCCAGGAAGCCCCTTCTAAAACTTGAGCCATAATCATTTCGGGATACAGGATATGCACAAAAAGCCATGAAAAGGCGGCGCTTTGTGCCCGGTATCTTTCCTTTCTTTTGTGTTTTTCATACGCTTATCCTCCTTTCGCAAACAGCACCACTCCCGCGCAGGTGAGGCACACCACACAAAGGCTTGCAAGCACTGCCAGCACCAGCTTTGCCGCCGAGGCGCAGGAGCCTAAAAGCCCGGCGGCGGCAGGAACGCCGAAAAGCTCCCCGGCTATCTGCCCCAGAATACACACCCCGGCCCAGATGGAGGCCTCTATTATGGACGGGGCGAAAATGCACAGCGCCGCCAGCATCCCAAAGGCCCCGGCCCCGGAGCGCACCACCTGCACGCTGCTTTGGATGGCCCCCACCGCGTCCCCCAAGGCCCCGCCCACAATGGGGATGGCGGAGGAGGCAATCAGCTTCACGGTTTTTCCGGCGGCAGCGTCTATGTGGGTGTTAAGGATGGTTTGGATGGAGAGGATGCCGGAAAACAGGGTAACCGCCAGCACCAGCATCCACTTTATGAAGCTGTAAAGGCTGGCGGAAAGCCTCTGCACCGGCATGCCGGAAACGCCGGAGGAAACAGCCAGGGCCAGATATATCCGCAGCAGGGGCAGCAGCAGGCCGGAGGAAAGCAGGGGCAGGGCGCTGCCCGCCCCCAGGGTGAGAAAGGTGTAGGCGCTGCCTGCCGCCACGCTGCCGGAAGCGGCAAGCAAGGCCCCGTAGGCGGGCATACTGGCCAGGAGGAAGGCAGAGGCGCTTTCCGCCGTAACAGCGCACTGGGCCAGCAGGGCCAGGATGGCAGGCAGGGTTATGGCGGCGCAGGCCAGGCACCCGATGAGAGGAACCATAGGGCTGAGGGAGCCTTCCTCCATGCATCCGGCAAGGCGGCACAGCAGCAGAACGCCCAGAACAGCCCCCCAGGCTTTTAAGGGGCCTGTCAGCTTTTCCTGCACCAGGGCGCACAGGGCCTGAAAGATTCTCCCGCCATCCAGGCCCTCTTCCCCCAGATTATCTGCCCCCCATTGGTTTAACAGGGCCTTTGTGCCCCTGTCCAGGCTGTCCATGGCTTCTGTCAGGCCGCTTTTTTTCGCAATCTGCTCCGGCAGGCTTTCCGCCTCTGCACCCTGGGCCTTTGTGCCTGCCCCCAGAAGGACAAACATCACCAGGCAGGAAAGGGCGGCAGCCAGCAGCTTTGTTTTTGCGGTTCGCTCCATGACGGCGCCCTCCTTTCCTTTGTTTTAGAGACTCCAGGCATTCCCAAAGGAATGCTTCCCTTGCTTTTAAAAGGGGCTGCGGGGCGTGCCAGCGCTCTGCCTATGCCCCCAGAATTTCCCCCACATATCCCAAAAGCTGGGTAATCAGGGGAAAGGCCGCCGCCAGGATGGCGGCCTTGGCGGAAAGCTCTACGGCAAAGGCCAGGGCAGATTCCCCGGCGTCCTTGCAGGTGTGGCTGGCAAACTGCCCTGTCACAGCAATGCCCACCGCCTTCAGCATGATTTTGCCATATTCCCCCGGCAGGGCCGCCGCTGTGTCCTCCAGCCGGGAAACAAGAGGGGCAAGGCCCTCTAAAGCGGAGAGCAGCAGCAGCGCCGCCGCCCCCGCCGTAAGCAGCAGGGAAAGCTCCCGGTTGTTTTTTTTCAGGACAGCCCCAAAGGCCGCGGCGCACAGGGCGCAGACAGCCCAGGCGGTCATAGGTCAAAAATGGCCTTCACGGCCTGGAACAAGGCGTTTATCTCATTGATTATCATCATCAGCACCACAATCAGCCCCGCCAAAGTGGTCATCATGGCCTGCTCCTCCCTGCCGGAGCGGATGAGAAGCTGGTTTAAAACCGCCACAATAATGCCGATAGCCGCAATTTTAAAAATCAGGTCTACTTCCACGTTCCTGTTCCTTCCTTTCCCCGGGATGCTTTGGCTTTGAGCGGGCATGCCCTAAAGCAAGAGTAAGCACAGGGTCAGCCCGCCGAAAAGCCCCAGGCAGATGTAAAGCCGGCTCCGCTTGTCCCGCTCCTCCCGGGCCTCCAGCAGGGCCTGGCCCACCAGGGAGGCATACAGCTCCAGGTGCCGGAGCTGCCCGGCGGCGTCGCTTGCCCCCAGCCCTTGGGCAAAGCCCTGATACAGGGCCTTGTCCCCCTGCCGGGGCAAAAGCCGGTTCCCCGCCTGCAAAAGGGCCTGCTGGGGGTTCTGGGAAAAGAGGGGGGAGGCGGCGGCTTCCCGGCAGAAGGGAGAGCCGTCCTCCCGTATCAGATCCCCCAAAGGCCGGGCGGCAAAGCTTACGCCGGTTTTCAGGGATTCAATCAGCCGCTGCCACTGCCCCAGCAGCCGTTCCCGCTGCCAAAGCTCCCGGGCCTTGGAAAAGCCCCAGAGCAGGCCCCCCAGCAGCAGGAAAACGCTGCCCAAAAGCTTCATCATATCCGGAAGCCGGGGCATGTACGCCCGGCTGCGGTATGTTCGTGTTTCTTCATCTGGAATCCTCCGCGCAGGGGCTTGTAAAGCCCTGCATACTTTCTATGGCGGCAATTTCCCCCGGATGGCTGCGGCCCGCCAAAGTTACCGCCAGGGAAAAGGCCCCCGTGCCCAAAAGCCGGCGGCACAGCGGGCGGCGCAGCAGATCCCCCGGGGCAGCGTGGACAGAGGCGATAAGGGCCACCCCGGAAAAGGCCGCCTTTTGCAGGGGGGCGAAATCCTCAGGGGCCAGCTCGTCGCACACCACCACCTCCGGGGAGAGCATCCGCAGGGCTATGTCCAGCCCCAGCGCCTTGGGACATCCCCTAAGCACGTCGGTGCATGGCCCTAAGTCCCATGGCCCGCTGATTTCCCCCCGCTGATCCAGCACCGCCACCCGTTTAGCCGGGGCAAATTTCCCCAAAGACAAAGACCGGGCAATATCTCGCAAAAGGGTGGTTTTGCCGCTGGAAGGCTCCCCGGCTATGAGCACCCCGCCTGTAAGCCCTCCGGTTTCCAGAAAGAGCCTGTCCCCGCAGCCCTGGCGCTCCCGGGGGATGCGGAAAACCAGGGTGGTGATGTCCCGCAGGGTTTTGATTTTCCCATTTTCCAGCACAGCAGTGCCGCACAGCCCGGCCCGGCAGAAGCCCCCAAAGGACACATAGCCCTGGCGGATCTCCTCCTCGTGGCTGAACACCGAGTGCCCGCACACCTGTAAAAACAACGCCTGCAGCTCTTCCGCTGTCACAGCGGGCAAAGCGCCTGTCAGCGCCCGGGTGGCGCCGCCCCCTTCTGTAAGGAAGAAAATGCCGTCCCTGCCGCAAAGGCTTACCGGCTGGCCCAAGCAGAAGCGTATGTCAAAGGCCTGGGCCTTTACGCTGTCCTCCACATGCAAAAGCCTGTCCCGGTAGGCAGGCAGTTCCCTGGCAATCCTGTCAAAACCCATGGTATCCATGCGGCTTCCCCCTTTCTTGATGTACATGGCTCCGGCGGCGTAAGAACCTTTTTTAAGGAAAAAGTTCTTACGAATCTCCAAAAACCTTCGTGCGCCTGTTCCCGTTCTGTCTATATCTATGGGACAGGCCGGGGGATTAGAACCGGGAACCGCGGAAGGCAAAAAAAGCCCCGCGCACAGGGCGCGGGGCAGAAGCGGGGGTGTATTACAAGGGCTGGCTTTCCCACCAGCGCAGGAAGGCCCGGAGGGTTTCCTGGTCGTTTTCATAGGTGACGCTGGCGAGGGCCTGCTGAGGGGTTTCCCATTTCATGCCGGTAACCTCCTCTTCCTGGGCTTTCTGGTCGCCGCCGGACACTTTCCCGGCAAAATAAATCACATCCTTTAAAACCCCCGGCTTGGGGCTGTAGGTGACCATGTGGCGGAAAGCGGTGTTCAGCTTCACCGTAAGCCCGGTTTCCTCTCGGATTTCCCGCAGGGCAGTTTCCTCCTCTGTCTCCTGCTTTTCCACGTGGCCCTTGGGGAAGGCCCAGTGGCCCCCGTTTTTGTGGCGTATAAGCAGCACCTCCACCCAGCTGTCGCGCTGCCGGTAGACAATGGCGCCGCAGGACTTTTCTTTTTTCATGTTCCGGCTCCTTTCCAAGGGGGGGGTTATTCAATGCGCGCCACTGCGCCCTGCACCTGCACAGAGACGCTGGCATCCTTGTCCCCGGTGTTTTCCATCCTTACGCCCACCTTATACCACTTGCCCTTTTCCACCTTCATGGTGACAGGCATCCCCGGGGTGAGATAAAAAGGCTTTGGGGGCCGGGTGTCGTCCACAGGCAGCAGGGCCACTTCTGTGTCCCCCAGCCCCTCCCCGCAGGAAAGGGTGATGCTGCCCCCATCGGAGGAGATTTCCTCGTGGGAATAGGCGAATTCCTCCCCGCTGCCAGGGGGCACGTAGATAGTGAGGGCGATATCTTTCCCGCCGCAGGCAGCAAAGAGCAGGGCGGGCAGCAATGTCAAAAGAGCGGCTATGCGTTTCATCATGTCACCTCCATGCTGTGAAAAACCGGGCCGCCCAGGCGGCCCGGTACAGTACAAGGATTTACCGTATGGAGAAACGGTATTCGGTCTTGGTAGCAAAAGCTTTTCCCGGGGTTAAGAAGGCAAAGGGGAAGCCCGGCTGGTTAGGGGAATCGGGATAGAACTGGGTTTCCAGGCAGAAGGCGGTGTGAGGCTCCATGGCCTTGCCGTCCTTGCCGGTTAAAGGCTCCGGCACCTTGTTAAAGGTGTAAAGCTGCACGCCGGGCATGTCCGACCACACCTCCATCACCCGCCCGCTTTCCGGCTCAAAGGCCTCGGCAAGCTTCCGGAAGCCCTCCCCGTCCACGCAGAAATTGTGGTCAAAGCCGCCGCACACCTGGATCAGATGGTCGTCCGCGAACATATCCTGGCCCAAAGGCTTGGGGGAAGTAAAGTCCAGCGGCCCGCCCTGTACAGGCAGAAGCGTCCCTGTGGGAATGAGATCGTCTGTTACCTCTGTCACCTGCCCGGCATGGATTTGCAGGGTGGTGTCAAAAATTTTCGCCTGGGGATTCCCGGAAAGGTTAAAGAAGGAATGGTTGGTGGGGTTAAAGGGCGTGGGCTTGTCCGCTGTGCCGCTGTACTCCATGCGCAGCGCCCCGTCCCTTGTGAGGGTGTAAGCCACCGTCACGGAAAGCCTGCCGGGGAAGCCCTCCTCACCCTCCGGGCTTTCCGCAGAGAAAGTGATTTGCGGCTCCTCCCCGTCCTGGGTTTTGGCCTGCCACAGCACCTGGTGAAAGCCTTCAGGGCCGCCATGCAGGGAATTTTCCCCATCATTTTTGGCTAAGGGATAAGCTTTCCCCTCCAGATGGAACAGCGCGTTCCCAATGCGGTTGGCATACCGGCCCACCGCGGCCCCCTGAAAGTTCGCCCCGAAATATTCGGGCAGGGTGCGGTGTCCCAGCACCACGTCTCCCGGGTTTCCAAGCTTGTCCGCCACCCACAGGCGGTGAACGCGGCAGCCGTAATCCGTCGCTTCCAGAGTAAGCCCCTTCGGGCCTTCCAGGATGTAAAGCTTTGCCTCCCTGCCGTCAGGCAAAGTGCCAAAAGTTTTTACAGAAATAGGCATGGGAGTATTTTAGTCCTCCATCTTGCCCAGCAGGGCCGCGCCGATGATGCCTGCGTCGTTGCCCAGCTTTGCCCGGCAGATAGTGGTCTTTTTGGTGGAATTCATGGCATACTGCTCTTTCTCTACATACTCCCGCACAGGGGCCAGCAGGGTTTCGCCCTCGTTGCTGATGCCGCCGCCCACGCAGAGGATGTCGGGCTGGAAGATGTTAATCATGTCAATAAGGCCCACGCTGAAATAGTGGATATACTCGTCCACAATTTCCTTGCCCACAGGATCGCCCTGGCGCATGGCGTCAAAAGCGGTGCGGCCGTTTACATTGTCCATGCTGCCGTCGGCCAGCGTCCACAGGGGGGAGTCCTTAGGAGCGTCCGCCATATGCTCTTTGGTGGTCTTGATAAGGCCGGTAGCGGAAGCATAAGTCTCCCAGCAGCCGTGGCGCCCGCAGGTGCAGGGGCGGCCGTCCACCACGATAACGGTGTGGCCCAGCTCGGCGCCGGCGAAGTTGCTGCCGGAATAGATTTTGTGGTTGATGATAATGCCGCCGCCAACGCCAGTGCCCAAGGTGATGGCAATAGCGTTGTCAGAGCCTTTCAGGGCGCCCGCCATGTACTCGCCGAAAGCTGCGGCGTTGGCGTCGTTCTCCATCAGTACCTGCTTGCCCTCCAGGCGCTGGGAAAGCATTTCCTGCATGGGGGTGTTTTTAAAGGGCAGGTTGTTGGCAAACTCAATAATGCCGGTGGATTTGTTGATAGTGCCGGGAGAGCCTACCCCTATCCAGGGCACGTCTGCCAGGGTCAGCCCGGCGCTTTCCAAAGCCTTGTGGGCTGTTTCCGCCATGGCGTCCGCCACCTGCTCCGCGTTTTCGGTCTGGGTCTTGCTGTTGGCGCGGGCAATGATTTTATTTTCCTCATCTACAATGCCCACGGCGATGTTGGTGCCGCCAAGGTCGATGCCAAGATAGTACATAAAACATGACTCCTTCACAAAAGAAATTCAGGGGATCTTCCCTTGCCCCAATTATACTATATGTTGGGGTGCAACGCAAACACTTTTTGTGAAATTTTGAAAGAACTTTTCCGCGGCCTGTCCGGTCCCCCGGGGGGAAAGAAGGTGAGAACAAAATTTCGGAAAACCCTTGCTTTTTAAGAATATATGTTCTATAATAAAGGCTGTAGAAAGCAAATGAAAGGGGCGCGGCCATGGAAAACGGGATTCTGCACGTGGATATGAACAATTTCTATGCTTCTGTGGAGTGCCTCTTTGCACCCCAATACCGGGACGTGCCCATGGCAGTGGCAGGGGACGAAAAAAGCCGCCATGGGATTATCCTGGCCAAAAACATGCTGGCAAAGGAAAAAGGCGTGAAAACGGCGGAACCTATCTGGCAGGCAAAGCGCAAGTGCCCGGGCCTGCAAATCCTGCCGCCCCATCACGAGCGGTACGCCCGCTTCTCCAGGCTCGCCAAGGAGATTTACTGCCGCTATACAGACCGAGTGGAAAGCTTCAGCTTGGACGAGTGCTGGCTGGACGTGTACGGCAGCGGCAGCCTTTTCGGGGACGGGGAGCAGATTGCCCACAGCATCCGCCGGGCTGTGAAGGAGGAGCTGGGACTGACGGTTTCCATCGGGGTTTCCTACAACAAGGTGTTCGCAAAGCTGGGAAGCGATTATAAAAAGCCCGATGCGGTGACAGTGTTCGGCAGGGAGGCCATGGAGGAGGTTATCTGGAAAATGCCTTGTACGGATCTGCTGTTTGTGGGGCCTCAGACGGCGAAAACCCTGGGAAAGTTCGGCCTGCACACCATCGGGGACATTGCCCGCATGAAGCCTGCCGCCATGCGGCAAATGCTGGGAAAGCTGGGGGATACCCTGTGGAAATATGCCAACGGCCTGGACGATGCCCCGGTGGCGGCTGTGGACAGGGAGACAGAAGTGAAGTCCATCGGCAACAGTACCACCCTGCCCCGGGATATCACCACAGAAAGCGAGATCCGCTGCACCCTGCTGGATCTGGCTGAAACTGTGGCGGCCCGGCTGCGCAAGCACAGCCTGAAGGCCGGAGAAGTGCAGATTACAGTGCGCAGCGCGGACTTTGAAGAGTACCAGCGCCAGCAGAAGCTTCCCGCCCCTGTGTGCGACTCCCAGTCCTTATACCGGGCCGCCCTTGCCCTGTACCACAAGGAAAACAGGCGGTGGGTTGTGCGCCTGCTGGGCCTGCGGGCCGGGCATCTGGTGGACGCGGGGGAGGCCCAGCTCAGCCTTTTTTCCCAGGAGGACGGCACAGAGCGCCGGGAAAAGCTGGAGACTGCTGTGGACGTTCTGCGCGCCCGGTTCGGGAAAGACAGCGTGGGCCGGGCCTTGGGGCTGGAGCGCGATAAACAGCAGCCCCCCGGACGGTGAAACCGGCTGCGCCGGTTTTGCGGGGCTTCGCCCCTGCACATTTCTTCCTTAAAGGAAGAAATGCACCGTCCGGGCAGGGAAGCAGAAGCCATGGGGGAGACAAAACAGAAGGAAAGGGGAGAGGACGTTTGAACCTGATGGAAAAGCTGGAGGTGCTGACAGACGCGGCAAAGTATGACGTGGCCTGCACCTCCAGCGGGGTGGACAGGCCGGCAGTGCCCGGGCGGCTGGGGAGCGCGGTGAAGGCGGGCATCTGCCACAGCTTCGCGGCAGACGGGCGGTGCATCTCCCTTTTAAAGGTGCTTTTAAGCAACGATTGCGCCTTTGACTGCGCCTACTGTGTGAACCGCCGCACAGCGGACAGCCCCCGGGCCACCTTCACCCCGGAGGAGCTGTGCAGGCTCACCATAGAGTTTTACCGCCGCAACTATATTGAGGGCCTGTTTTTAAGCTCTGCTGTGGTAAAAAACCCGGATTACACCTGCGAGCTGATGCTGCAAACCCTGCAGATGCTGCGGGAAAAGGAAAAGTTCTGGGGGTATGTCCATGTAAAGGCCATCCCCGGGGCAGATCCCCTTTTAACCCAGCGGCTGGGGTTTTACGCCGACCGCATGAGCGTGAACATTGAGCTGCCCTCCCAGAAAAGCCTTTCCCTGCTGGCCCCCCAAAAGAGCAAGGAGAAGATTTTAAAGCCCATGGGCCAGATACGGGACGGCATCCAGGAGAATGCCCACGACCTGGCAGTGTACAGGGGCGCGCCCCGCTTTGTGCCCGCGGGGCAGTCCACCCAGATGATCATCGGGGCCACGCCGGAAAGCGACAGGCAGATTTTAAGCCTCACCGAGGGCCTCTATAAAAAGTACAGCTTAAAGCGGGTGTTCTTTTCCGCCTACATGCCTGTGGTGGAAAACAGCAGCCTGCTGCCTGCCCGCTCCACGCCCCCGCCCCTTCTGCGGGAGCACAGGCTCTATCAGGCAGACTGGCTCCTGCGGTTTTATGGCTTTGCCGCCGGGGAAATCCTGGACGACGCCCACCCGGACTTCAACCCCCTTTTAGATCCCAAATGCAACTGGGCCGTAAACCACATGGAGCATTTTCCCCTGGAAGTAAACAAGGCCCCCTATGAAATGCTGCTGCGGGTGCCGGGCATTGGGGTGAAAAGCGCCATGCGCATCCGGTCGGCCCGGCGGTACTGCCAGCTTGACTTTGAGGGCCTGAAAAAGCTGGGGGTGGTGCTCAAGCGCGCCCGGTATTTCATCACTTGCAAGGGCAAAAGCATCTCCCCCCTGCCCATGGACAACCCGGCGGTAATAGCCGGGGCCATCAGCGAGCGGGGCTTTGCCCAAAACGCCGCCTCCCTGCAAAGCTGGCAGGGGGAAGCCTTTTCCGCCCCGGAGCAGCTTTCCCTTTTTGCCCCTACCCCGGTGGATAAGGTGCAGCGGCTGACAGGGCAGATTTAGGGCAGACGTCCGCCCGCTAAGAACCGGAACAGAAAGGAGGGATAAGGATGGCACAGGGAGTTGTATATCGGTATGACGGCAGCTTTTCAGGCTTTTTGTGCTGCGTGGCCCAGTGCTTTTTCGACAAAGCCCTGCCTTTGGGAATCGAGCCTCTGGACGAGCCACAGGCCACCCTGTTCCCGGTGCGGGAAATCGTGACGGAGGAGGCCCTTGCGGACAGGGTGGCCCGCTCCGTCCCCCAAAAGATTTCCCCAGAGGTGTGGGACATGGCACGCCGGGGGTTCCTCACCTGTATGGAGGAAAAGGAAATGCGCCTGCTGCGCTTTTTGCTTTTGGGCTACAAGGAGGGGGGCAGGGCTGCCCGGCTGGCTGTCAACAGCGATGTGGACGCTGTGAACAAGGCCCTGCTCTACCTGAAAAACGAGGCCCATTACCACGTGGAGTTCCTCCGCTTCGCGGATTACGGGGACTTCCTGGGGGCCACCATCACCCCCAACAACACGGTGCTGCCCCTGATTGCCCCCCATTTCTGTGAGCGCTTTAACACAGAAAATTTTATGATTTACGAAAAGACCCACCAGTTCGGCTTTTTCCACAGGCGGGGAGGCCAGCGCGGTTTTTTCCAGGCCGACCGTATCGACTTCCCGGCCCACACCCCGGAGGAAGAATGCTTCCAGGCGCTGTGGAAGCGGTATTATGACACTGCCGCTGTGGAGGGGCGCATTAACCCCAAGCTGCGCCGGGGCAACATGCCCATGCGGTACTGGCAGAATATGACAGAGTTCCAGCGGGCGGAAAAATGAAGGATGAGGCAGGGAAACTTGCAAAACAGGTTGTGAACAAACTGTGAATAATGGGAATTTCCGTATAAAAAACCCCTGGTTTTTGGGAAAAACCGGGGGTTTTGTAAACTATTTGTAATCTTTTTACTGTTTTGTCATTTTTATCCCCCTGCCTAGATAGTGTCTACACGAATTAAGTGCGGATAGCAGCCCAAATAGCGATACAACGGACGTGTACCGCGGCGATAAAA
>NZ_QWLE01000281.1:0-622 GCF_009917365.1 Neglectibacter sp. X4
CCTCAAGTAATAGTCAAGGGGTTCATGTACCAAAGCTGAGATTTAGGGACGATAGCGGTAAGGTATTTCCTCCGTATAGTCGCGAATCGGTAGGGGCACTTTTCACCCACATAAATCGGCGGAACAGCGGAATGAGAAACACTAATGTCATTACTAACTCTGCCGAGTTTGGTCTTATCCCGCAAAGATCTTTTTTTGATAAGGATATAGCTGTTGAAGGGAATACTGATAAATACTACATTATTGGGCAGGGGGATTTTGTATATAATCCAAGGAAGTCAACGACTGCTCCATACGGCCCGTTTAACTGTTATCAGGGAGATGATGAGGGCATCGTATCACCCCTTTATACTTGCTTAAAACCGTTACACAAGGAGTTTACGAACTACCTATTGTGGTATTTCAGATCGTCTGCGTGGTATTCCTATATTTATCATAACGGCGCACAGGGCGGTGCTCGACACGACCGAGTGGGAATGACAAATGAACTTATGGATGGAATACCTGTCAATTTACCATGCCTTGAAGAGCAGAAAAAGGTGAGCGAGTTTCTGACACTTGTTGAAGAAAGGATAACCAAGCAGCACCAGCTCGTGGAAGCCCTCAAGTCATATAAAAGAGG
>NZ_QWLE01000282.1:0-621 GCF_009917365.1 Neglectibacter sp. X4
ACCGGCGTAAGCCAGGAGCTGGCATGGCTTTTCAAATCTGGAGATATCACCGATTTCACCAATAATCATGGCACCGTTGAGGTTGCCGATACCCGGAATAGTCTTAATTACAGAGTCCATGTTATCCATGATTTCATTGATAGAAGCTTCTACCCTGGAAATTTGCTGCGAATACATTTCAATTTGTTCAATGGATTGCAAAATCTGCAAAGATAGTGTATCATCATTAATACCGACGGATTGCGATGCAAGCTCTTTCAATGCGATAGCATGATTTTTAGTGTAGTGGCCCATAGAGGTCTTTTTCAGCAGGTTTGATAACCGCGTGAGATGCATTTTTGCAATCCTGTCGGGATTAGACTCGGTTTTCAGGAGCGCATAACAGGACTTTGTATGGATTCCAGACTTAAAGAAAAACTGGAGTTCGGGAAAGATAAGGTCCACATAGGATACGAGCTGAATTTTAACCTTTGTTCTTGCTTTCATCAGTTTCTGGCGAAAGCGGCAAAGGTTTTTTAATTGCAAAGAATCATAATCACGCTTTGAAAAACAGCGGTAATTATGTAGAGACAATGCTTTGATGATGAGAAAGGTATCTACGGAGTCGGTTTTTGTTTTACG
>NZ_QWLE01000283.1:0-620 GCF_009917365.1 Neglectibacter sp. X4
AGATAATCCTGCCCCAAAAGGAACACCAGCAGCGCCGGAATCAGATAGAACACCGACACCGCGAAGAACATGCCCGGGTCGCCCGTCACCACGTTGCCCAGATACACAGACAGCGGGTTGTCATAGGTATTCTTAATGAAAACTACCGCCTGATCCACAATGTTCCAGTTATCCGCAAACAGCAGCACCACCAGCGCCGCCACCACTGAGCTGAGGTTGGGCCGCACCACATACCAATACGTGCGCCAGGCCCCCGCCCCGTCCAGGGCCGCGGCCTCCAGGCACTCCTTGGGGAAGTTCTTGAGCTGCTGGCGGATGAGGAACACCCCCAGCGGATGGAACAGCGCGGGCAAAAGTATAGCTAGATAAGACTCCCGGATGTTCAGCCACCCTGCCACAATGAAGTTTGGCACCAGCAGAATCTGGGTGGGCATGAGCATGACAATGATATACATAAAGAAAATGGCTTCTTTGTATTTCCATTGTATATTTTCCAGCCCATATGCAGCCAGGGGAGCCAGCACACACTGGCCCAAAAGCACCGGCAGCACCAGCAAAACCGAGTTCCAGAACATCCGCAGATACCCCGGGCTTTCCAGCAAAAGCTGCTGATACTGCTC
>NZ_QWLE01000284.1:0-620 GCF_009917365.1 Neglectibacter sp. X4
AGATAATCCTGCCCCAAAAGGAACACCAGCAGCGCCGGAATCAGATAGAACACCGACACCGCGAAGAACATGCCCGGATCCCCTGTCACCACGTTGCCCAGATACACAGACAGCGGGTTGTCATAGATATTCTTAATGAAAACTACCGCCTGATCCACAATGTTCCAGTTATCCGCAAACAGCAGCACCACCAGCGCCGCCACCACTGAGCTGAGGTTGGGCCGCACCACATACCAATACGTGCGCCAGGCCCCCGCCCCGTCCAGGGCCGCGGCCTCCATGCACTCCTTGGGGAAGTTCTTGAGCTGCTGGCGAATGAGGAACACCCCCAGCGGATGGAACAGCGCGGGTAAAAGTATGGCCAAGTAAGACTCCCGGATGTTCAGCCACCCTGCCACAATGAAGTTTGGCACCAGCAGAATCTGGGTGGGCATGAGCATGACAATGATATACATAAAGAAAATAGCTTCTTTGTATTTCCATTGTATATTTTCCAGCCCATATGCAGCCAGGGGAGCCAGCACACACTGGCCCAAGAGCACTGGCAGCACCAGCAAAACCGAGTTCCAGAACATCCGCAGATACCCCGGGCTTTCCAGCAAAAGCTGCTGATACTGCTC
>NZ_QWLE01000285.1:0-620 GCF_009917365.1 Neglectibacter sp. X4
TTCTTCGGTGGGTAATCTCAAATCGGGTATAAGATACCCATTTTCTTCGTGGTATGTGCCGCCTAACTGTTCAAATATTGATTTCATATGCAAAAACTCCTTTTCTGTATGGTTTGGTTTCTGCGGGGTATCTGCAAGCAATGTATCAGTAGGCTGTATGTATATATATACTATCTTTAAATTAAGTAATCCCCTACTTTCGTATAGGTTAATTCTGCCATAATGAACCTCCTTGTGTTCAAGTCCCCTTGTCCTATTCTTTCCAAGAAAAGTCCAGTTGATCGTGTCCCTGTTCGTGGATTTTATTGGTCAACTGAACTCGTCACAAGGCATTATGGCACATCCCGGCCGGACTGCTGGAAATTCTTGCTGAAGGAACCGTTTTTGCCCTTGCTCTGGCTGTGGGTAGACGTGCTGATGGTCTCCTTGCCCAGCAGTTCGGAGATATATTTGTGGGTGCTTTTCTCGTTGCCGCCGAGGTAGCAGAAGGCGTCCGCGTTGCCGATAATGCCCTCCCAATCGTCCTTGAAAAGCCCCTTTAGCTGGGCAATGTCATTAAGTTAAAGGTATAAAAGAGCAAAATAAGAAAAAAGCATAAAAAAGGCTTGACAAATGGGAAA